>JAABSS010000115.1 GCA_011390235.1 Desulfotignum sp. | reverse complement strand
AAATCAATGGCAAGCTGTCCAGCGCGGATATGGCTGTTTTTCACCTGTCCTCTGACGGCAGTGATTTCAAGCACCCCCTCTGTGACACGGGCAGTGCCTTCAACATCTTCCGCCATAAGTGTGGTTTGCGGAATTTTTACCACTGCATTTTTTGCACTGCCTTTCAAAACCATTTTTTTTCCGTCGAACAATGAATCTGCCGACGGGCCGTGAAATGCCACAGATATGTCAGATGCTGTTCCCCGGCGCAGAATATCAAACAATTGTGAAACCACCTGGTTTTCCGGGGCTATTGCCAGGGTGGCCTCTCTGGCCTGTGCTATGTCAATATTCTTTCCCGAAAATGTGAGTGCGGTTTTTTGTCTGGAACTGTCATCTGAAAATTTTACAGATACCACAGCATCCGGATAATCCATGTGCACAGGGGCAAGGTCGAAAAAAAGAAGGTCCCGGGAAAAACCAAATTCACACAAAAAATTGCTGCCGGTAATTGTTTTGTCTGGAAGCTGATCTGATGTGATCAAAAATTGTTCCATTGTCAGGCTGCCGGTAAAGCCTGACCCGGCATCCAGCCGGATCTGCAGTTGTGCGCCTGGAGATTCCAGCATCTCCAAAGGAAATTTTTCATATGAGATAAACAACGGAATGTCTTTTTTTTTGATGTGTAAATCCCGGATTCTGGTATTAAACGCCATGGTCTGGTCGGATTTGGAAATTTCAAGGGTTCCGTCAAGTGAATGGAAAAATGCGGTTTTTCCGTTTTTTAAAACAAGCGTAATATTTTTCTGGTTATCAGCAAACAGGGCAAACAACTGGTTCACCTGTTTCTGGGGAAATTGAAAAACAAAAGCGTTCTGGAAGGTGTTTTGGGTCTCTTTTGTATCAGGGGTAAACCAGATATCCATCTCTTCGAGTAAAATTTTGGAAACCATTACCCTGCCGCGCAGAATTTGCCCCATATCCAGCTGTATCTGCATGGCATTGATATGGATGCCCATGGCCGGAGTCAGAGGCAGATCAGCTGCCTGCAGGTGCATCCCCGGGTGGGGGAATACGGTGAATGCCATCTGGTCAGGCGCAAGGACCACACCGGTTTTTTTTTCAATGTGTTTTGCAATCTGAAATTTGACATAACGGGAATTGAGGGCAGGCTCAAGCAAAAAAACAGCTCCCAGGAACAGGGCAACGAAGCAGGCAGCAGCAAATATGGCAGCCCGCTTTTTTACCATGCATAGCCCTGTTTTCTGGCCATCCCGACAAAATCTGTCATGATCCACTGGGCCTGTTTCAAAAGGATATCCTTGTATCCATTGATTTTGGCATCTTTTGCTTCAAGGGTATCAATGGGTTCTTTGCCTGAAGCTACCAGGTATTCATTTTCAATCTCAAGTTCTGCTTGTTCCTGCAAACGCCTTTTGTTCCGCCTTTTGTCAATATTCAAAGACAGGTCTGTCTGTTTGCCCAGTCTTGTTGTAAGTTCCAGTTGCCTTTTAAGATAGACCATGCCGGGATCATGGGTTATCCGCTGCTGATAATGTTTGAAAAGAGGATCATACAGCGGTTCCAATGGCGCATAGGCCTGATATTGTATGCCGGGTATGGCATCCCAGAGAAGGGCACCGTCCAGAGAACTTTCACCGGTATCTTCAAGATTGTAAATCCGGGGTAAGGAAATATCGGGTATCACCCCCCGGTGCTGGGTGCTTTCCCCTGATACCCGGTAGAATTTGGCGGAGGTGAGTTTGAGTTTGCCATCTCCCAAAGGCTTTAGTTCCTGTACCGTGCCTTTGCCGAAACTTCTGGTGCCTACAACCAGCCCCCGGTGGTAATCTTTGATGGCACCGGCAAAAATTTCTGAAGCAGAGGCACTCATGCGGTTTATCAACACCATCAGCGGTCCGGTATACTGGATGGAAGGATCTTCATCGTAAAGCCGGGTCATTTGATTTTTGGTGCGTATCTGCACCGTGGGTCCTGATGTAAGAAACAGGCCGGTCAGATCATTTGCTTCTTTTAACGATCCGCCGCCATTGTCTCTCAGATCCACGATCAGGCCGTCAATATTTTCTTCCTTGAGCTCAAGCAGCAGCTTTTTTACGTCCATGGTGGTACTTTTATAATCTTTTTCTCCCCTGTGGTATGCGGCAAAATCGATATAAAAATTGGGGATTTCAATGATGCCTATTTTATAATTTTGGTTTTTGTGCAAAATGGTGGTGATCTGCTTTTTTGCAGACTGTTCTTCCAGTTTGACCTTGTCGCGCCTGATACTGATGGTGGCTGTGGAGTCGGTTTTTTTGGCCGGAATTATTTTCAGGCGGACATAGGTGTTTTTGGGTCCCCGGATCAATTTGACCACTTCATCGATGCGCTGGCCAATGGTATCTTTGATTTCTCCTTTTTTCCCCTGACCCACCCCGATGATCTTGTCGCCGGGCATCAGCAGATTGGATTTATCAGCCGGGCCTTTCGGGATCAGGCGCAGCACTTTGGTGTATTCGTATTCGGTCTGCAGAACCGCACCGATCCCTTCCAGAGAAAGGCTCATATGGATATCAAAATCTTCCGACACCCGGGGGGGGAAATACTGGGTATGGGGGTCAAAGCTTTCTGTCACACTGTTCATGAACAATTGGAATACATCATTGGTATTGGTCTGGGACAGCCTTGCTATCCGGCTGCCATAGATTTTTTCAAGCGTGTCAGTGATATCGGAAGCCTTCTGGTTGTCCAGCTGTAAGGTGATGATATGGTTTGTCAGCTCTTTTTTCCATAACCTTTGCAGGTTCTCAAAAGAGTTGCGCCAGGACCGCTGCGTATTGTCGATAACCAGAGAATCCTGTGAGTGCAGATCCAGGTTTTCCTCCCATGTTTTTATCGCATTCCGGATATATTCCAGCCGCTGGGTGGCACGAAGATGATACAGGTTGTAGATGTCATAGGCAAAGGAGAGATTTCCCTTTTTAAGGTCTTTTTCAAACCGGTACCGGGATGAATTGAGCTGGTCCATATCCTTTTGGGTGAACAGGTGTCTGGATGGATCCAAAAGGGTAATATACCGGTCAAAAATCTTTGTGGACAGGGTTTTATCCAGCTGTTTTCCAAGGTAATGGTCACGTTGCAAAGCTGCCACGATTTTGACACACTGGATTTTATGGCCTGTTTCAGGCGCCAGAATGGCCGCGTTTGAAAATACAGTGGCAGATAAAACAAACAAGAGCGCCCATACGCTTAGTATAAGATAACGCCCCACTCTGGAATGGGTTTTATTTTTACAAAGAAGGTACATATTCACTATTATTTTCCTCGTCATTGGGTGTTTCAAAGCTGATTCTGCCGATTTTCCCGGATCTGAGATCCCGTATCAGCATTTCACCTGTTTTTTGATAATTGATTCGGCCGCCGGTTTTCAGGCACCCCCTGCCGGCACCGATCTGTTCGATCAGTTCATTTTCATCGCAGGGCAGGTGATCCAGAAAGGAGTACCGTGCCAGGAGCAGTTTTGGATATCGCTGCATGAGAAATCCGGCTGCAAAAAATGCAATATCATGATAATCAACCGCTGTATCGGAAATGGCGCCGCTTACAGCAAGGGCATAGGCCCTTTGCCTGGGTTCAATAACCGGCCAGAGAATACCCGGGGTATCATAGATATCGATATTGTTTTTCAGGCTGGTTCTCTGCTGGTGACGGGTTATGGCTGGAACGTTGCCGGTTCTGGCGATTTTTTTGCCGGCCAGGGTGTTCAAAAGGGTCGATTTTCCCGTATTGGGAATTCCCACCACCAGAAGTTTAAGTTTTCGGGCCCGGTTGCGCTGGATATGATGCCCGCAATAGTCCAGAACGCCTGAAGCAAGGGATTTGTCTGTCGCATTTATGGCAAGGGCATGGATGTTCTGGCTTTTTTGAAAATAATTTACCCACTGGGCTGTAACCACAGGATCTGCCAGATCTATTTTGTTGAGGATTTTCACCCGGATCTTGTTCCGGCACAGTTTTTCCACCAGCGGGTTTTCACTGGCCTTTGGAATCCTGGCATCCAGAATTTCCAGAACAGCATCTACTTTTGCAGCAGATTTTTGTAATAATTTTTGTGTTTCCAGCATATGGCCGGGGAACCATTGTATATTCATGGGAGGATACTTTTTACCTGTCGAAAAAAGCCATCAGTTCAACTGTTCCAAAAGCATGGGAGCCAGTGTATGATTTGCTGCAATAATACCGTTGTCAGGGTAGTGGTTTTTTCCGCTGAAATCAGACACTGTTCCCCCGGCCTCTGTGACCAGTAATATGCCGGCGGCCACATCATACATATTGAGATTCATTTCCCAGAAACCATCCAGCTTTCCGCAGGCCACATAGGCAAGATCAACAGCAGCGGATCCGCACCGCCGGATATCCCGCAACCGGGGAACAATCTTGTTAAAATGCACCAGATTGTTGTGTTCATGTCCGGCACGAAGGCAGGCAAAGCCTGTGGCCATAACCGCGTCTGTAAAGTTTGTGGTTACTGACACCTGGATGGCCTTGTCATTTAAAAACGCACCCTGGTTTTTTTGTGCATAAAACAATTGGCCCAAAGCCGGTGCAAATACGGCAGCAAGTATGATGTCACCGGCTTTTTGCAGGGCAATGCTCACTGCATAGTAGGGCTGGCCATGGAAAAACGAAGTTGTGCCGTCAATGGGATCGATTATCCAGAGAAATTCCCCTGACGTCCGGGAACGGCCGGTTTCTTCACCCAGAATGCCGTGGGTTGGAAACCGGGACTC
>JAABSS010000114.1 GCA_011390235.1 Desulfotignum sp. | reverse complement strand
CGATATCAGTGACCTGGCAGGCATAAGGATTGAGGACAAAAAAGTGTTTCAGGCTGTGCATGCGCTGCCCATGGAATGGGTACAAAAAGGGTGGGTCCAGGGGCTGCGCATTGACCATCCCGACGGTCTGTGGGACCCGGCCCAATATTTTCACAGACTGCAAAAGGCCTGTCCCGATGCCTGGATCGTGGTGGAAAAAATTCTTGGTGCCGATGAAGAACTTCCATCAGACTGGCCTGTTGCCGGCACCACAGGATATGATTTTATGAACCTTGCAGGGGGACTGTTGATCAATCCTGCATCCGAGGATATGTTGACCCGGCTGTATGCTGATTTTACAGGGATGCAAAAAAATTTTGAAGCGGTTGTCCATGAATGCAAGCACCTGGTACTTACCCGGCTTCTGGCCAGTGAGATCAAACGGCTCACCAGCCTGTTCGAAGAGATCTGTGAAAAACACCCCTGCCACAGGGATTATTCACGGCAGCAACTGCGCCAGGCACTTTTTGAAACAGCAGTGCATTTTCCGGTGTACCGGTCTTATGTGTCTGCATCCATGAAAAAAGTTGCCCCGGCAGATGAACAATATGTGGATGCAGCCATTGAAGGTGCGGTAATGGCGCGGCCGGACCTGGACCCTGAACTTTTCTCATTTCTGAGAAGAGTGCTGCTTCTGGAGGTTGCAGGCGCTCTGGAAGAAGAGCTGGCCATGCGGTTTCAGCAATTGACCGGGCCGGCCATGGCCAAGGGCTTTGAAGACACCGCCCTTTACCGCTACCACCGCCTGGTTTGCCTCAATGAGGTGGGCGGTCATCCGGACCGGTTCGGGGTGCATCCCCGGCAGTTTCATGCAGCGTGCATCCGGGCACAAAAAGAACATCCCTGGAAAATGCTGTCTTCCACCACCCATGACACCAAGCGCAGTGAAGATGTCCGCTCCCGGCTGGCACTGCTTTCCGAAATTCCTGAAACATGGGCTGATGCGGTGCACAGATGGGCGGATAACAATGCCCGTTTTCGCACAGGCGAGGTGCCTGATCCCAATACAGAATACCTTTTATACCAGACCCTGGTGGGGGCCTGGCCCATTGATCAGAAAAGGATAAACGCCTATATGGAAAAGGCGGTCAAAGAAGCCAAGCAGCACACATCCTGGATAAACCGGAACCATGGCTATGAATCCGGCCTGGCTGATTTTACAAAAGCAGTCCTGGCAGACAAGGCATTTCGCACAGACCTTGAAGGTTTTGTGGCACACCTTGTTGCTCCCGGAAGAATCAACAGCCTTGCCCAGACCCTTCTCAAACTGACCGCCCCGGGGGTACCCGACATCTACCAGGGAGCCGAACTCTGGGATTTGAGCCTTGTGGACCCGGATAACCGGAGGCCTGTTGATTTTGCCCTGCGCCGCCGCCTGCTCCAGGAATTGCCGCAACTTGGTCTTGAAGCGATTATGGCCGGAATGGACCAGGGTCTGCCCAAGCTCTGGCTCATCCGTCAGGTGCTTCATCTGCGGCGCCAACACCCGGAATTTTTTGGCCCTGAGGCTGCATATCTTCCTTTGTATGCTAGAGGCGGAAAAGCGGATCATCTGGTGGCGTTTTTTCGTGGAAACGCTGTGGTGTCTCTGGTTCCCAGACTTCTAATGGGCCTGGACAATGACTGGGAAGATACCATGGTGGAACTGCCTGATGGAAAATGGCACAACATTCTGACAGGGGATGAAACAAAAGGCGGTTCTGTCCGGCTGAGCAACCTGCTGCACCGTTTCCCTGTCGGCTTACTGATAAAAGGAAAATAACTGCTATGGTTGAGATGCGTGTCTGGGCACCAAAGGCTGGTGAGGTAAAATTACACAGCAATGAAAAAATACTGGATATGGCAGAAGATGCCTGCGGCTGGTGGCAGAAGGATGCACCTTTTATGGCCCACGGTGTTGATTATGCCTTCGGGGTGGATGGCAAAGGCCCTTTTCCTGATCCACGCTCTCCTTCGCAGCCCAGCGGGATACATGGGTTTTCCAGATGGGTGGACCATGCGCTTTTTGACTGGACCGATGCCGGCTGGCAGCAGCCGCCCCTGGGATCAGCAGTCATCTACGAACTGCACCTGGGCACCTTCACCCCGGAGGGAACATGTGATGCAGCTATCGGCCGCCTGGATCATCTGAAGAAACTGGGTATCACCCATGTGGAGCTGATGCCGGTGGCCCAGTTTTCCGGTGACCGCGGATGGGGGTATGACGGGGTGGATCTGTATGCACCCCACCAGGCCTACGGCGGCCCCGAAGGGTTGAAACGTCTGGTGGATGCCTGTCATGCAAAAGGTCTGGCTGTATTGCTTGATGTAGTTTACAACCACCTGGGTCCTGCAGGAAATTATCTCCATCAGTTCGGGCCGTATTTTACGTCCCGGTATGCCACACCCTGGGGGGAGGCGGTCAATTTTGATGAAGCTGACAGCCATGAAGTACGGCGGTTTTTTGTGGACAATGCCCTGATGTGGCTCAAGGATTATCATATGGATGGATTGCGCATCGATGCAGTCCATGCCATCCTGGATATTTCTGCCATGCATTTTCTGGAAGAACTTGCCAATGCGGTAAAAAATCTGGAAACAGCTTTGGGCCGGCATTTTGTGCTCATCGCAGAAAGTGATCTCAATGATCCCCGGGTGATTCGTTCGCCGGCAGTGGGAGGATACGGAATGGATGCCCAGTGGAACGAGGATTTTCACCATGCCCTGCATGCGGTGTTAACCGGGGAAAACCAGGGGTATTATCAGGATTTCGGTACCCTGGCCCAGCTGGCGAAAACCCTGACCCGGGGCCTGGTTTATGACGGGTGCTTTTCTGTCTTCCGCCGTCGCCCTCATGGACGGCCGGCCACTGGATTGTCCGGTAACAAATTTGTGGGGTGCCTGCAAAACCATGACCAGGTGGGTAACCGCGCTCTTGGAGAAAGGACAGCCCGGCTGATTTCCGACGGCCTGCTCAAAATCGGTGCAGCCCTGGTGCTGACATCGCCTTTTGTGCCCCTTTTGTTTCAAGGAGAAGAGTGGGGAGCATCAACCCCTTTTTTGTATTTTACCGATCACCAGGAACCGGAGCTGGGAGAAGCGGTAAAGCAGGGACGGCGAAAAGAGTTTGCCGCATTCGGGTGGGAAACCCAGAAAATTCCCGACCCCCAGGCAAACCAGACCTTTGTGCAGTCGCAGCTTAACTGGGATGAATTATCCGAACAGCCCCACACCCGGATACTGGACTGGCATCGATCGCTCATCCGGCTGCGGCGCAGTTTGTCAGACCTGACAAACGGAGAGATGGCACAGGTATCTGTTTTATATGATGAAGCAGATCAGTGGCTGATCATGGTACGCGGGTCAGTAGTGGTGGCCTGCAATTTTGCACAGGTGCAACAGCGCATGACATGTGCAGAAATAAAAGACAAAAAAATAATTCTGTGTTCAAAAGAAGGCCTGGTTGCAAAAGAAGGGTCTCTTTTACTGCCGGCAGAGGCCGTTGCAATATTGGTGGATAAAAAAAAACAAAAAACCATACAAGGAGAAACCGATCATGACTGAAAAAAAGAAACGTATCACCTTCAAGGTGGTTGCCCCGGATGCAAAAGAGGTATTTTTGTCAGGCACTTTCAACAAATGGTCCCAAAGTGCTGATCCCATGAAAAAAGACGAAACAGGGACATGGAAAAAAATCAAAATGCTGCCCAAAGGCACCCATGAATACAAATTCATTGTTGATGGGGTATGGACCTGCGACCCCACCAGTACAGATGTTGTGACCAACATGGAAGGAACGGAAAACAATGTGATTGTGTTCTAAATTGCCTGCAGACAGGCAGATAAAATATCTGCAGCCTTAGTGGAGACCAGGTGGAGACCAGGTGCGGATCAGGTGAATGACAGCGGGAACAAATTTTTTTTTCAGGAGATGGTGACAGTATGAATATATCACAACAAAACAATTACGTGCAGTGGTTTGAAAATCTGAATGCAGACAATGTCGCTGAGGTCGGGGGCAAGAACGCCTCTCTCGGCGAGATGATCATGGCCCTGAAAAAAAAAGATATCCTTGTCCCCGATGGATTTGCCACAACCACAAAAGCCTATTGGGCATTTGTGGAAAAAAATGAGATACAGGACAAACTCCCGGCATTGCTCAAAGCGTATCACCAGGATGAGGCCTCTTTGCATAAAACAGGGCAATCCATCCGGAATTTGTTCTATCAGGGAGAAATACCCGAAGATCTTGCCGAAGCAATCGGTGCAGCCTATCAGGGACTTGGCACGCGCTACAACAAAACAGATGCAGACGTGGCTGTGCGCTCCAGTGCCACGGCTGAGGACATGCCTGATGCCAGTTTTGCCGGACAGCAGGAATCATTTTTAAATGTCGTGGGGGAAAACGCATTGCTCAAAGCCTGCAGAAAATGTTTTGCCTCTCTTTTCACTGACCGGGCCATCTCCTACCGGGAGGAAAAGGGATTCGATCATATGAAAGTTGCCCTGTCCGTAGGCATCCAGAAGATGGTCCGTTCAGATCTGGCCGGTTCCGGGGTGATGTTCACCCTGGATACGGATTCCGGGTTCCCGGATGTGATTCTGATCAACGCGGCCTGGGGTCTGGGGGAAAATGTTGTCCAGGGTACGGTGAACCCGGACCAGTACACGGTTTTCAAACCGTTTGCCCAAAAAGAGGGCTTTGCACCGATTATTGAAAAGACCTGCGGATCCAAAAAAAAGAAAATGGTCTACGCCAAAAC
>JAABSS010000113.1 GCA_011390235.1 Desulfotignum sp. | reverse complement strand
GGCCGAACAGCCTTATCCCGTGGGCAAAGGGGATAAAATCAGCCCAGTACACAGACACCCAGTGGTCGTATATCTTCTGTCTTTCTTCTATTTCCCGGCACAGATCTTCGGCGGACAGGTCTGCAAGGGTCTGTCTGCCCAGTCTGTCGGCCTCGGCGATCATCTCAGGGATCAGGTCCCGGGTGATTTTTTCATGCAGGGCCTGTAAATTCTCATAACTTCTGTGCAGGGTCAGATACCAGGTGCGCTTTTCATCCGTATCAGTAAACCCTGTGCTGGTGATGGGCCGGGACTGCAGGATGATGAGCCGGTCATGTAAAAAGGTCCATTCCACGTCCTGGGGCCTGCCGAAAAGGGTTTCCAGCTGCTTTCCGGTTTCCCATATCCTGCGGACTTCCCGGTCGTTCAGCGGCGGTGTCTGGACCAAATCCGCCGTAAGTTCGGTAAAAGAAACCCCGCCTGGAACGACAACGGCACAGCGGTCCCGGACCGGGCTTTCGTGCCGGATTATCCTGCCGGATGACCGGCTCAAATGCCACCGGTCCGGGTCGATGTCCCCGTCCACCAGTGCCTGATTCAGGCCGTACACTGCTTCAAGTACGGATTCTCCTGCATCGGACGGGTTTATCCCGAAAAAGATACCGGATCTGTCTGAGGGGATCAGCTCCTGGATGACAACCGCCATCCGGCTGGTTTGGATGTCCAGGCCCAGCTCCTTTCTGTACAGCAGCGCCGCATCTGAATACAGAGATGCCCACACCAGTTTGATATGTTTGAGGATATCTTCAACGCCGGAAATATTGATAAAGGATTCGTGAAGGCCGGCAAAGGACGCTGCAGATCCATCCTCCCCCGGTGCCGAAGACCTCACAGCCAAAGGTTTTTCCCCGCAGTATGCTTCAATCAGGTCTGACAGGTTTTTCCGGATATCCAACGGCAGGGGGGTGGTTAAAAACTGGTTGCGGATGCGCAGGGCTATATCCCATATTTCTTCCCAGCGCATCTGTTCAAAAGGCTTTCTGTTGATTTCAAGAAAGATCCTGTCCCTGAGCCGGGTCCGGGTAATATAGTTTTCGTAGACCTCGCAGGGCACGCACCATGTTTTCGGAATGGATATTCCCTGTTCGCTGATCCGTGCCAGGCACCAGGCCTTGCCGCCTACCTGGTCCTTCCCTGCTGCAGGAAATTCCCCGCTTTGCAGCACCGGATTCATGGGGTTATCTCCAGTTCAACCACATTCTGAAACCGGCTGACCATATAATACCGGTGTATGGCAATGCGGATAAACGCAGTTGTCGGAGCACTTGCGAACTCTTTCAAATGGGGGTGTTTTTTCAGGAACAGCTCCAGGGCATCCTTTTCCTTTGCCTTCTCAACCACTGCTGCCACACCGGTAGCAGTCACTGAAACAGCCCTGTAAATATCATCCGCTTGATTCTGGCTGTCATTCACCAGAATGGAGACCGGTGGATTCAGTGTCAGATGGTCGTATTTACGGGTGGTAGTCGGGGTTAAAAAATACAGGTGCGCAAGATCAGAACTTGCGGCAAATGCCACCAGGCTGGAATACGGCTGATTATTTTTCTGGGTGGAAAGAACGGCAAGGTCCTGGGACATAAACAATGCGGATATCTGTTCCAGTATCTGTTTCCTGTTGTTTTCCATACAATATCCTTTAGTGTAAAATGTATTATCAAATCAGGTTCAGCGGTTTCAGCCCACCGTATTAGCAGACCATGAGATGCCAGTCTCTCTGGATAACTTAGTTGTCACCCGGCCAGCACTTCGGGGTTGACAATGTGCGGGACCCGCCCGGTTTTATAGAACATGATGATGTTTTCCGCCGCCAGGACTGACATCCGGTCTCTGGCCTCCATGGTGCCGGAGCCCGCATGTGGCAGCACGCAGACATTTTCCATGGACAGCAGAGGGTTGTCCGGTGCCATGGGTTCCGGATCGGTGACATCCAGGCCGGCCCCCCAGATCTGTTTCTGATTCAGGGCCTCGACCAGGTCGGGTTCGTGGTGAATCGGACCTCTGGCCGTGTTGATGAAAATGGCAGACGGCTTCATTTTCTGGAATGTCCTGGCATTGAAAACGTGCCGGGTCTCCGGGGTCAGGGCGCAGTGTACCGACAGAATATCGCTTTGTTCCAGCAGCTGGTCAAATGATACATACCGGGCACCCAGCTGTTTTTCAGCCGAGGGGTTCCGGTTCCGGTTGTGGTAGAGGATGGACATGTCATAGGCGGCTTTGCACCGTTCCGCCATTTTGACACCGATGCGGCCGAGCCCGAAAATTCCCAGGGTCTTCTGCTTGGGTTCAAATCCCAGATGGCCGGTGGGGTTGAAATACCCCCACTCCCCGTTGAGGATGGTTTTGTGCAGAAAAAAGAACTTGCGGGCCGTGGCGATCATCAGGCCGAAGGCAATGTCGGCAGTGGCCTCGCTCATGGCATCCGGGGTGTAGCCCACGGGAATGTTTTTCCGGGTGGCTTCAGGAATGTCGATGTTGTCGTATCCCACGGCAAACTGGGAAATGATCTCCAGATGAGAGCACTGGTCCAGAAACCGTTTGTCGATGCGGTCGGTGAGGGTGCACAGCAGGGCATGGTGATCCTTTGCCTGTGCTGCAAGCTCCGCCGGTGTCATGGGCCGGTCTTTTTCCCAGAAGGTGAGCTGGAACGGTTCTTTTTTGAGCAGCTCCATGCCGGCGGCCGGGTATTTTCGGGTGATGAGTATGTTCTGTCCATTAATCATAATAGGAATCAAATTATGCAAGTATGGACCCGGTGTCAAGACCGGATTATTTTCTCTGCCATACGATAGATCTTTTTGTTTGCCCAATAAGCCACAGGAAATGCCCGGAAACAATCATTCTTCCTCGTATCCATCAGCTTTTGCCATCTCCGGGTATTCTCAATGCACTGGCAGCCGATTTCAGTATCTTCCAGCCCATCTGGCCCGGCTCCCCGCATGAAAGTCCCGCCATGATGCGGTACTTTTTCGTATCGCCTCACCCAGGCATTTTGCCATGGCATAGCTTGCCCCCAGGACCTTGAACGCCTTTTTTGGGCACTTCCCGGTATAACATGGCCACACGGGGAAAGTTCTCTGACATGTGCACTCCTTCAGCATCCCGATTTCCGTGCAGCCCGGGATGATGGTGCCGGAAGTTATGGTCTGAATTTTTTTATTTGAAGATCTTTTAAAACCTTGTAGTGTTTATCATTTGCAGTAAGTACCGGCTCTCCACAAGAAATGGCTGTTGCCCCGATAAGTGCATCAGCTAATTGCATTGAATGGCTGAGAAAATGTTGTTCTACAAAAAACATCGCTTTGGCGGAAATATCCTCCGATATATAAATCATTTTGGTGCCCCAAATTTGCAGGGTCTGCCGCAGACGATTTAATTCATTTTTGTTTCTCATCCCTTGAACGAGTTCCATGTAGGTTACAACTGAAATGGAGAATTTATTAAAATTCTCAATGGCCTCAAATGCATTTTCATTTCCTTTGAGATACCAAATCAGGACATCAGTATCGACGATCATTCAAATCTGCCTTTTCTTAAATTCCGAACATGGTTATCAACATCTTTAATAAGATCGTTGTCTTTCCACATTCCAAACAAGGTATTTTTTTTATTCGACTTATGCTCATCATAGGGAACCAATTTGGCGCAAGGCTTACCCCGATAAGTAATAATGACTTCTTCTCCTCGGTTTACTGTGCTCAATAGTTCTTTTGAATGAAACCGAAGATCTTTTGCTGTGGCTTTCATAACATACCCCACTCTTTAAGTTTATATCTCAAAGTATGAACTTCATCTCTATAAAGGTCAAGCAGCATTTTGACAGAAACACTGCGGCGACCCTTATAGAAATCCTGCTCCATGGTAAACGCCGTGCCAAGCAGGTCGGTCTTTTTTATCCCCGACCGGGATCAGGGCCCCGGCTGTTGCATCGGCAATATGCAGCAGGGGAATCTCACTTATTTGGTTGTATTTTGCAACTCTGAGTGGTATTTTACAACCAAAAACTATCAAGGAGATTACCATGGCAACAGCAGTAAAAGTATCAGATGAGTTGGTTGAAAAAGCAAAAATAAAATCAAAAGTGTATAAAAGATCCATCGCCGGCCAAATTGAATATTGGGCAAAAATAGGCCAACTGATTGAAGATTACCCTGACCTCCCTCTTCCCTTTATTCAAGACATTTTAGAAGGAAAAGAGCAAATTAAAGCAGGACAAGGGACTCCATATGTATTTGGAGAAGGTGAATGACACAAATAACAGAAATAATCCAGTCACCGATTTTTGCCAAACAAAAGAAAAAGTTACACAAAAAACAAATCAAAGACCTGGACAAAGCTGTCAAATCGATTTATCAAAATCCAAATATTGGTGTTGCCAAAATTGGTGATTTACAGGGAGTCCAGGTTTTTAAGTTCAAATCACAGAATAAACAATCATTATTGGCTTACGAAGTCCTTGAATCGACTTTATATCTTTATACTTTCGGATCTCATGAGAATTTCTATAGAGATTTGAAAAAATATCTGAAAGAATAACCCTCTTTTCCCGGCCGGTTCCAGATTCCGTCCGCACCGGTCGAAGTAATTTGACATTTTCATGCGGGTGTGTTTTTATCAGTGCCGTGTATCATGAAGTCAATACTGCCGAATTTTAAGGAGGATCTCCGATGCAAAAACCCTTATGCGGGCTGTGCAATAACAGTTTTACAGACAGGGGGCTTACAAGACATTTACAATTCTGCATTCCCAGGTACCTGGGA
>JAABSS010000124.1 GCA_011390235.1 Desulfotignum sp. | reverse complement strand
GGCATGACCTTGAAAATATCCAGAATATGGGTGTCTCCCAGAGGATAGGCCTGGGATGCCACAATATTGATCCGGTTGAGAAAAAAGACCCCTGCTATTTTTGAATAAAATCCCGGTTTTTCCCGTCCGCAGATGGCCACTGTACGGATGTCTGAATTTTTTTCTTTGGAGATCTGCCAGATGAACTGCCTGTCCCCAAGGTTTCTGAACAGGTTGATATGATCTGCGATATGGATGGCCGGCATATATAAAAGATATCTTCCTGACATGGATCCCAGCAGTTTCAGAATTTCCTGATCCTGTCCGCTTTCCTTGAACAGGGCCTGCACTTCCATTTTTTTGCGCTGGATGAGGCGCTGACTTTTTTTGGATGCCAGTTCTCCGGTTTTTAAAATACGCATGGTTTTTAAAAACAGATCTTTTATCAGATTTTCGGTCCAGTCATTCCATGCCTTGGGACCTGTGGCCATGGAATCAGCAACCGTGAGCAGAAACAGCATGCGCAACAGCCGGATTTTCCCCACTTTGTTGGCTGTGTAGATTGCGGTTTCCTCATCAAAGATATCCCGCCTGGTGGCGGTTTTGGCCAGGAGCAAGTGGTTCTGAATCAAGATCTGGCCGTCTGCCACCTCTGTGGCATTGAACCCCATACGCTTCAGGATGGGACCGGCAATGGCTGCACCGCTTTTTGAATGTTCTTTTGCCGGATCTGATTTGCCGATGTCGTGGAGCAGGGCGGTTATCAGCAAAAGGTTTTTATTTCTGACTTCCTTGAAAACATCTGCGTAAAGCGTGGTGATGAGATTGGTGCCGGGTTCCCTGAAGCTGTTGATGACCTGAACGCATCGGATGGAATGCTTGTCCACCGGAAACAGGTGGTAGTGGTTGTACTGGATCTTGTTTCTGATGGCACCGAATTCCGGGATGAACTGTTCCAGGATGCCGGTGGAAAGCATCACGTTCAATACATTGAATTCCCAGAAGGACAGGGCCAGAATTTTTTTGAAAATTTTGATATTTTCCGGCTCTGCTTTTATGTCTTCGTCCACCAGGTGCACAAATTCCGATACCACGCGCCTGGCTTCGATGGACAAAGGAATACGTCTTCTGCCGCTTTCCAGAAATATTTTCAGCAGCAGTTCAGGGTGCTGCAGGATAACCACGGTATTGGCAAAATACAGGCGCCTTTTCTGGATGAGCAGTCCGTCTGTCCTGGTAAGGCGGGTGGCGGCAGGCTCTTTTCTGATCCGGCTGCTGGTAAAGATGTCTTCAAAGGTGATCTGGTTGACCTGCTTGAGAAATTCCATATGGGCATGCAGATCGCCTAAAAAAACTTCAACATCCGGCTGATCCCCCGGGTTATTGAAGTTGAGCAGACCGGCTACTTCCGTCTGGTATTCAAAGTGCAGGGTGTCGCATTTGCGGCCGGTTATATGGTGAAGTCGGTTGCGGATATCCCAGATATAGGTCAGGGTTTTTTCAAGGGTTTCATATTCAAAATGGGACAAAAATCCATAGTATTCCAGGTCCCGCCTTTCTTTGATATCTGATTTGATCTTGGCATACCACAAAAGGGTATGGTAGTCCCGCAATCCCCCGAATCCTGACTTAAGATCCGGGGTTACAAGGTAGGTGGAATCGCCGAAGTTTTCCAGACGTTTGATGCCATGGTCAAACAGGTAGTCAAGGACCTGTTTGTAATATCTGCCGGAAAGCTGGCGCCGGAACCTTTCTTTGAACGCCGAGTAAATCAAAGAAAGACCGCAAATAAACCGGGCATCCAGAACCGTGGTGAGAATATCAAACCGGTCAAAGGCCATGGCAATGCATTCATCAATACTGCGCACCGCATATCCCACTTCAAACCGGGCATCCCATAACGGATAAAGCAGTTCCTGGACAAAACCCTCCACTTCCGGCGGAACCGCAGAATCGAACAGGATCAGCAGATCGATATCAGAATGGATGCATTGTTCTTTTCTCCCATATCCTCCCAGAGCAATGATGGCAAACGGATTCCGGGAGGCCACCATTTTTCCGGCAGTAATGCTTTTTTCATATACTGTAAAAAAATATTCATCCAGAGACCGGGTCAGCTTTTCCAGGAAAAACGGCTCTTTGCCTGCCAGAAACGCCTGAATCAGGTTTTCTTTTTTCTGGATTAAAACCCGGGCTTGTGAATTTTGCATTGTTTTCATGGCCTTTTTGCAAGCAATGGGCGTGCCAGCCTCTTACAGAAAAGGGTTTTCCAACCGGCGGCCCCGAAGTTTCAGAAAAATAATGTTAAAAACGATACATTCCGACAAATAAGTAACAAAAATGTTGGTTAATGGTTAAATAAAATTACATTTTTGTTATTTACGAATTTTAAAACAAAATAATACCCAATTATTTTCTGGCGGCAGGCATGTCAGAGGACAGGAAATGAAATGCAGTCAGCCGGGCGCATCATTTGCCCGGCTGCGGGAAAAGGAAAATATACAGCAGCAATTTTTTTATTCTTTTTCAATTTGTTCCGGTTCTTTGTCCTTGTCTTCAGGGGTCTCTTTTGAGGCTTTTTTAAAATTTGTAATGCCTTTGCCCAGGCCGGCTCCGATTTCAGGCAGTTTGCCTGCACCAAAAATAACGAGTATAATCACAAGGATGATTATCAGTTCCGGCATTCCAATTCCACCAATCATAGCATGCTCCTGTTTTTTTCATGGCTGAAAATATCAAATAAAAACTCTTAACACTAAGTGGTATCAGTGTCAATGGTTTAGAATTCAGAGATAAAAATTATAAAATACAATTTTGTTGTTTTTGGCGGCAGGTATTAGAATTTTTAATAAAAGCCTTGTGAAAAAACAGGATATGCTTCATATTTTCGGTGAAAAATATGTTATCCTGACCACGGCAGGAAACAATTATAACGTTAAAACCCTTTGATATCCGGAGAAAACAACCCATGAACCAAATTGTTTCTGATGAATTTCAGGGCGCCACAAAATATGTACTGGACCAGGAACTGGCCGCTATCGTCAATATATCCATGCGGCTGGAAATGCCGCTGCTCCTCAAAGGAGAGCCGGGTACCGGCAAGACCATGCTGGCCTATGCCATTGCGGAAAGTCTGGGCATGCCCCTGATTGTACTCAACGTAAAATCCAGCATGAAACTGGTGGAAGCCCTTTACCAGTATGATACTTTAACCCGGCTCAATGATTCCCGGTTTGGCGATTCAAAGCGGGATGTAAGCAATATCAATGAATATATTAAAATGGGGAAAATCGGTCAGGCATTTGTTGCTGAACAGCGCACGGTGCTGCTTATTGATGAAATCGACAAGGCAGATACCGATTTCCAGGATGACATGCTGGATGTTCTGGACCAGATGCAGTTTGATATCATTGAGACCGATCAAACCATCACAGCCTGTCACCGGCCGGTGATCATCATTACCTCCAATGCCAAAAAAGACCTTTCCGACCCGTTTTTGGGAAGGTGCAATTTTCATCACATTGCATTTCCCGATCCCAAAATGATGCGCAAAATCATCCATGTGCATTTCCCGGATCTGGATACCAAACTGGCAGACAATGCCATCAAGGCATTTTTCAGTATGCGGGAAATTTCGGGCATAGAGAAAAAGCCGGCCACCCGGGAACTGATCAACTGGATCAGGGCATTGAATGCAGATCCTGATTTCCGGGTCAAAGACCTGATCAACGGCAAACTGCCCTTTCTCGGGGTATTGTTCAAAAAGAGCCCGGATTATGAAGGCGCACAGAACCTGACATCCAGAAGACGCTTGTTTTAAGGGGCAGTCCCTATGTTTGTAAAATTTTTTTATACCCTCAAGGATGTGGGGATTCCCGTGTCCCCCACCGCTTTTCTTACCCTGCAAAAAGCGCTGTACAACGGGATGGTGGCCGGTCTGGACGATTTTTATACCTGTGCCCGGGCCATCCTCGTCAAAAGCGAGCGATATTTTGACCTCTATGACCAGGTGTTTGCCCATTATTTTGAAGGGGTGCCTCTGCCGGAGGATGCTGGATTTGAAGTTGATGCCATTGCCAGGGGATTGCTGGAAGAATGGCTGAAAAATCCCAAAAAAGTGGCAGATGCCCTGGGCATTGACGAGGAAAAGCTCAACAAGATGTCGCCGGATGAACTGATCGAATACTTCAAGGAGCGTCTCAAGGACCAGGACGGCCGCCACGACGGCGGCGGCAAATGGATCGGCACCGGCGGGTATTCCCCTGTGGGCCATTCCGGATACCATCCCGGCGGCATGCGGGTGGGCGGGTCGTCCGGCAATAAATCCGCGGTAAAGGTGGCCAATGAAAGGCGGTACAAGGATTATTCCACAGCCGGCCCCCTGACCCAGGCCAATATCGGAGAGGCCCTCAAGCGCCTGCGCAACCTGGTGCCGGCCGGTCCCAAAGACCAGGTCAATGTGGATGAGACCATCAGAGAAACCATGCGCAACGCCGGCGAGATCGAGCTGGTGTTTGAAAGGGCTCTCAAGGACCGGCTCAAGGTGATCCTGGCCATTGACAACGGCGGCTGGTCCATGGATCCCCATATCGACATTGTCCAGACTTTGTTTGATTATGCCCGCTCCCAGTTCAAGGAAGTGAAAACCTATTTTTTCCACAACACCATTTACGATTATGTGTGGGAGGACCCGGCCCGGTATAAAAAGCCCAAAAAGATTGTGGAGTTTACCAGAAATGACCCGGACACCCGGCTTATCATAGTGGGGGATGCCAGCATGGCCCCCTATGAACTCATGGCCCATGACGGTTCCATCCACATCAGTGAGCGCAGCGGCCGGCCCAGCATCCAGCAGCTCAAATTTCTGGCCGAGACCTTTTCCCACAGCGTGTGGCTGAACCCGGTGCCTGCATCCATGTGGGGCTACACCCACACCATCATGACCATCAGTGCCATTTTTCCCATGTTTGAACTGTCTTTGGACGGACTTGAAAAAGCGGTGACAAAGCTGATGGCAAAGGATACAACCCCGGCGGTCTGACAGCATCCATCCTGCCGGAGTGACAGCTTTTTGCCCCCGGCATTGCCCTGCATCCGGCATGAGATCTGAATGGGTCTGATGGTCCGGCTGCAGAACAGCGCCCGGGCGCCGTGGGGCCTTATCCCGGCGGGGAGGGCAATTCAGGCAAAGCTGGTGTTGAAAAATCTGTTGGTGTTGGTGAAGATGGTTTCGGCCAGTTCCTCTGCATTTTCGTTGCGCACCTGGGCCAGTTTTTCCAGCACCGACCGGACAAACGCGGGCTCATTGCGCCGGCATTTGTTTTTTTGGGGGGCAGGGGTGAGATACGGGGCATCGGTTTCAATGAGAATCTTGTCTTTTGGGATCAACGGCGCCAGTTCTCTGAGCAGTTTTCCCCGCTGCTGGATGGTTAAAATGCCGGTTATGCCGATATAGTACCCCAGATCCAGATATTGGAACAATTCTGTGCGGGTGCCGGAGAAACAGTGGACCACCCCTTTTCTGGTGTCAGGCCCGTCTGTTTTTACAATGTCATAAAACCGGCCGCTGGAATCACGTTCATGGAAAATCAGGGGAAGATCCAGCTCCCCGGCCATGGCCAGCTGGGCTGTGAAGCAGGCTTCCTGGTCTTTTTGCGGAGAAAACATCCGGTTAAAATCCAGACCGGTCTCCCCCCAGGCTTTGACACAGCCGTTTTTCTCTGCCAGCCCGGCCAGCTCCGCCAGATTTTTTTGGGTGCAATGTACGGCATCATGGGGATGGATGCCCACTGCCGTGATGACATTGTCCCGGCCGGCGGCAATTTTAACAGCTTTTCGGGCGGTGTCCGTGTCAACCCCTGCAATGGCCATGGCCCGGACCCCTGCATTGCTGGCCCGCTCAAACACGGCATCCATATCAGAAGCAAAACACGGGTCGTCAATATGGCAATGGGAATCAAATAACAGCATTTGTCTGTCCTTATGGTTTTAATATGGCAAAGCCTTCACTGTTTGGAAGAAGCCGGGTTGCGGGTTCAGTGAAGGCTTTGGGTGTAAGAAAAACTGTTTTTCAGCACTCCTTGACACAACCGGTATATATCAGTAAATTCAGTGCCAGTCAATTATGGACCGTGATGAAAACTGAATGAATACAAAAATATGAACCTGGACAGCAGCAAACAAGCAATTATCAGATTGTTTAATGTCACCAAGCGCTATGGCGCCAAGCTGGCATTGAACGATGTGTCTGTGGATATTCAGCCCGGAGAATTCATTTTTATTTCCGGCCCTTCCGGAGCAGGAAAGTCCACCTTGCTCAAGGTGCTTTACCTGGCTGAAAAGGTTTCCGAGGGCCAGATTCTCATCAACGGCATGAACCTTGCCCGGATTTCTGCTTCAAAACTGCCCCGTCTGCGGCGGCGGTTCGGTATGGTTTTCCAGGATTTCAAGCTGATTCCCGGCCGGACCGTATATGAAAATGTAGCACTGGTACTGGAGGTGGCC
Source organism: Desulfotignum sp. (assembly GCA_011390235.1). Next base: position 8,295 of record JAABSS010000124.1, on the reverse strand, counting down.
GGGGAAAAACCATCTTATATCCGCAAAAAAGTGATGCATGTTTTGCGTACCACCGATATGGAAAAAAAAGCAAATGCCCTGCCGCCCACCCTTTCAGGCGGTGAACAGCAGCGGGTGGCAGTGGCCCGGGCTGTGGTGGGGGATCCGGATATCATCCTGGCAGATGAACCCACAGGCAGCCTGGACCAGGCATCTGCCAGACTGGTGCTTGATTTTTTGATGGCGTATCACCAGAAAGGGGCAACCATCCTGGTGGCAAGCCATAACCTGCACCTGATGGAAAGCATGGTGCGGGGCCGCAATATTGTGCTGGACCAGGGACAGCTGGTCAAAACATCCACCATGCTCTGACAGCTGTTATGCCCTGATAAGGAATGCAGATGCCCATGACCCGATATATAAAAAAAGCCCTGGCAGACATCCGGTCAAACCGGTTTTTGAACCTGATCACCATTGTGACTATTTCCTTGTCCATCCTGGTGGTGTCCTTGTTTTTGCTGTTTTTTGAAAATGCCAGCCGGGTGATCGAGGGGTGGAACCAGGGGGGGCGGGCCATGATTTACCTTGAATCTGATTTTTCCCCGGAGATGCTGCCGGATCTTGAAGCCCGCATCAACAGTCTGGGTGAGGTGGATGATATGCGGTTTATTCCAAAATCCCGGGCACTGGAAAGGTTAAAAAGCGAAATGTCATCCCATACCGGATTTTTTGATACCTTAAAGCAAAATCCTTTGCCCCACGCCCTGGAAATTCGGATGAAAACCCATGGTGATTTCCGGGAGGTGGCTGCTTTTGCAAAAAAGATCGGGGCTCTGGAGATGGTGGAAAGCGTGGAATACGGCCAGGGATGGCTGGCAAGGTTTTTAAAAATTTTTTCATTGTTCAGGATTACCGGGTATGCCATGTGCGGCCTGTTTTTGCTGATCGCCCTTTTTATTACTGCCAATACCGTGCGGCTGGCATTTTATTCCCGCCGTCTTGAAATTGAAATCATGCGGCTGGTGGGGGCTACTGAAGCATTTATAAAAACCCCTTTTTATGTGGAAGGACTTTTGCAGGGTTTTTTGGGCGGACTTTTGGGACTTTTGATCCTGTTAACTGCTTTTTTTACGGTGTCGTCGGGCATTTCTCAGAATTTGAGTGCCTATGTGTATCTTGATATCCGGTTTCTGTCTGTCAAGGCCATAGGCCTTATCATTCTGGCCAGTACATTTTTGGGGTGGTTTGGATGTTATCTCTCCTTAAAGCAAATTTTAAAATAATCCTGGTATGGGCGTGGCTGTTGGCAGTAGCGCCCACGGTCTTGTGGGCCGCACTGCCGGTTATTTACCAGGGCACGATCACTGCCGCCAGACTCAATGTCCGGTCGGAACCCTCCCGGGATGCCGCGGTGGTGCTGGTCCTGGAAAAAGGGTCCAAAGTGGCGGTGACACAAGTAAAAGGCGGCATCGGTGGATGGGTGACAGTGCAGTATGAAAACCATCAGGGTTATGTCCGGAATCGGCCCAAATACATTGAACTGCAGGCGGTCACCCCTGCAGACAAAACAGAGTCTGCACAGGTTTCTGATACCCTGAAACCCGATCCCCGTATACAGGAAAAAAAACAGACCATTGAAACCCGCATCAATGAAAAACAAGAACAGATAACCCGGTTCAGCAAAAAAGAAATACAGATCATCGAAGGGTTGAACCAGATCGATTATACATTGAACCAGGCCCGGATCAGAGCGGATGTTCTGTCCACAGAAACCCGGAATCTGGATAAAAGCATTGCTGCCATACAGGCCGACAGACAGCAGCTGGCCACACAGCTGCAGGAAAACCAGGTGTATGCCGGAGACCGGCTGGATGCCCTTTACCGTATGCACAATATCGGCAGTCTGGATATGATGGGGCTGCCGGCATCGGTGTTTGACTTTTTTGTTTCTCAGAATGCCATGAAACGGATTGTTCTGTCTGATTTTCAGGCCATTGAAAAACAGACCCGGGATCTGGGAAGGTTTCAGACCCTTGCGGCCCAATTGACAGAGCGAAAGGCAGCCAAAGCAAAACTGGAACAGGATCTGGCGCTTCAGATCCGCATCAAAGAAAAAGAAAGTCAGAAAAAGGCGGCCATTCTCAAGGACATCCGGCAGAAAAAAGCCTTGTCCCAGGCAGCGCTTGCATCATTGAAAGATGCAGCCATGCGCCTGGATGAAAAAATGCATGCCATTGGAAAACAAACACCTTCTTCCCTGGACGGCATTGTTTTTTCCCGGTTAAAAGGCCGTCTGTCCGCACCGGTTAAAGGAGAAATCGTGTCCCGGTTCGGACCGTCTCGATCCGGAAATTACAATTCCTTCACTTTTCAGAGCGGAATTGATATAAAGGTGGAACGGGGGGAACCGGTCCGGTCTGTATTTAAAGGTAAGGTCATGTTTGCCGAATGGCTGAAAGGATATGGCAATCTTTTGATCATAGACCATGGTGAAAATTATTATACCCTGTACGCCCATTTGCAGGAATTTTTCAAGCAGAAAGGTGAAAAAGTGGATGCTGGTGAAGTGATTGCCACAGCTGGTGATACCGGCTCCATCAAAGGGCTTTGTCTGCACTTTGAAGTCAGACACCATGGAAAACCGGTGGATCCTCTGAAATGGTTAAAAAAAGGAGCATAGAACCCATGATAATTCGATCGTTTTATACCCGGTGGCTATTCGGGGCAGCTTTGGCCCTTGCACTGGCCATGTCCTGGGGAATACCGGTTTGTGCTGAAACAGGCAAAACCTACACGTCTTTGAAATTATTCGTTGATGTCCTGGAAGAACTGGAAAAAAATTACGTGGATGAAGTGGATGCCGACACCCTGATCCACAATGCCATCAAAGGCATGGTGGGAAACCTGGACCCCCATTCCAGTTTTATGCCGCCTGAAGCATTTGATGACCTTCAAGATGACACCAAAGGGGAATTTTCCGGCATCGGCATTGTAATTACCATGAAAGACGGCATATTGACCGTGGTGTCTCCCATTGAGGGAACCCCTGCCTATGAAGCCGGCATTTTTGCCGGGGATATCATTGTGAAAATTGATGGTGAATCCACCAAAGGCATGGCATTGTGGGAGGCGGTGAGCAAGATGCGGGGGCCCAGGCATGAAGAAGTGGAAATTACCATTATCCGGGAGGATGAACCTGCGCCTCTGGTGTTTTCTTTAAAACGGGACCTGATTCCCATGACCAGCGTAAGATCGGCAATGCTCAAACCCGGATACGGGTATCTGCGGGTCACCAATTTCAGGATGAATACCCATGAAGAGATACGCGAGCACCTGGAAAAACTGGAAACAGATGAAAATGATCTCAAAGGGCTTGTTATTGACCTGCGGGATAACCCCGGTGGACTGCTGGATCAAGCCATCAAGGCTTCTGATTTTTTTCTGGACCAGGGCGTGATTGTATCCATCAAGGGGCGGCAGGAAAAAAATCCCCAGATATATGAAGCCCATCCCGGCAAAGATGACCGGAAATATCCCATTGTGGTACTGATCAACGGTGGGTCTGCGTCTGCTTCTGAAATTGTGGCCGGCGCATTGCAGGACCATTCCCGGGCACTGATTTTGGGTACCCCTTCTTTTGGAAAAGGATCGGTCCAGACTGTCCGTCCATTGAAAGACGGATACGGTCTCAAATATACCATTGCCCGGTATTACACGCCCAGCGGCAGATCCATACAGGCAAAAGGCATCCAGCCCGATATTTCAGCGGCCCGGGCCATCCTGGAAAAAGAGACAAAACAACCCTCTGCCTTTGACAGGATGGTTAAGGAAAAAGATCTGCAAAACAGTCTGATGCCTGAAGCAGAAGATGACAAAGAATCCGAAACACCGCTGCAGGAGCCATCCAGACAGTCGCAGCAGCAGCAGGAAACTGAACAGCTTCTCCAGGATGCCCAGGTGAGAAGAGCCCTTGATATCCTGATAAGTTATGGAGTTTTCAAAAAAGTAAATGGCAATTAAAAAAAAGGGTGCCGGAAAACCGGCACCCAAAAAAGCGGCACCCAAAAAATCAGCATCAAAAAAATCAGTGCCCAAAAAAGCAGTAACCAAAAAAAAAACATCCGGAACAAAACAATCGGTTTCTTCCAAAAAAAAGACCGGCACCCCAAAAAAAGTTGATGTGCCGTTGGAATTAAAAAAGGTGATTATCGGTGTTCTGATTTTGGTAGGTATCTGCCTTACAGGGGCCATGCTGGCGGATATGTTCATACGGCAGCCTGCACCTTTGCCGGAAAAGGCACCCAAGTCTGCTGGCACACCTGCCCCCTCACCAGATATCCACAAATCAGACGGCCTGGATAAACCTGCGCCTGTTTATGAAGATATCAGTGAGCTGCCGCCCAAAAAACCCCAGTCCGGTCTCATGGAAAAAAACGGGCACCCCATTGTGTATGAAGTTTTTGAGGGTCTGGGTGATATCCGAAAAGAGCCTTCGGCTGTGAGGCCCCTGCCGGAAGATGATACCATCAGAATAGCCCTGATTATTGATGATATCGGGTATGATAAAAAAATTGCCATGGCCCTGCATACACTGGAGCCAAATATCAGTTTTTCCGTACTGCCCTGGTCTCCATTCGGCCGGATCACTTCCAGAATGCTGGCTGACAAAGGCGCTGAAATCATGCTGCACCTGCCCATGGAACCTATGGAATATCCATCGGTGAATCCAGGGCCCGGCGCCCTTCTCACCAGCATGCCGCCCGATGTGCTGATTGCCCAGCTGGAAAAAAATCTGGGGGAGGTCCATGGGGTGTCAGGGGTCAACAACCACATGGGGTCCATGTTCACCACCCAGGCCAACCAGATGAACCAGATATTTACCATCCTGAAAAAGAAGAATCTGTTTTTCATTGATTCCAGAACTGCGAAAAACTCCCAGTGCCGGGCATCTGCCCGCCTGCTTCAGGTCCGGTTTGCCGAACGGGATGTTTTTCTGGACAATGTCCAGGAGGTCGGCTATATCACCGGTCAGTTTGCCCAGCTCAAAAAAATTGCCAAAAAACACGGGGCTGCCATCGGCATCGGCCACCCGTATCCAGCCACCCTGGAAACCCTGAAGATTGAGCTGCCCAAATTAAAAGGAGAAATAGAGATCATTCCCGCCAGCCGGATGGTGCGGATTCCCGGTTGATGTGCCGGGGGTGGCACCGTCCGGCAACTGCATAAACATAGACAGTCAATAACATTCATGCCTTGGCGGCCACAACAAAATATGAAAGCTGTTAGCTTTTAGCTGAGTACTGATGGCTTTCATATAAAATTTTTATTGGTTGAAAAAATTGGGTGTGACATCCCGAAAAATAGACGGAGACGACATGCAGCAGATTTGGAAGCAACCCCTTGACATGAAACCCTTTGAAGCGATCATCGATAAAACCATTGTGGGCCATATGGGCATTGAATTTACAAAATTCGGACCTGATTTTATCTGCGCCACCATGCCGGTGGACCATCGCACAGTCCAGCCCATGGGCATTCTCCATGGCGGGGCATCGGTTGTACTGGCTGAAACACTGGGCAGTGTGGCCTCTTTTCTGGCCCTGGATTCGGATCATTATTCCGTGGGTCTTGAAATATCAGCCAATCATCTCAAGCAGGTGCGCACAGGTAGGGTGACCGGTACGGTGCGGCCGGTACACCTGGGACGTACCACACATGTCTGGGACATTACCATAGAAAATGCAGCCGGAGAAAAAGTCTGTGTATCCAGATTGACCATGGCGGTGATGCCGGTGGCAGGCAGGGATATCTGATCCAGGGGCTGTCTTCTTCCATTTTCAAGGCGTTGCCTGCAGAGCGCACCGGCAGGGTTATTCAATGACAGAGGTCTTTTTTCAGGTAAGCATGTCCTGGATCCGGTCAAAATCCTGACCAATGGCTTCAGGACGGTGGGCATCAGATCCCATGACCAGTGCAATCCCTTTTTTCTGTGCTGTCTTTACAATCCAGGGTGATGGGTAGGGAATTCCAATGGGATGCGCCATGGCACCCATGTTGATTTCCAGTTTCATTTTCTGGTCCCTGATGACATCCAGGGTATCTTCCACCAGTTCTTGGTACCAGGTATCGGTTTCATTGAAAAACCGGTTATCGGTATTGTATTTTTTCAATACATCCAGGTGTCCCACTATATCGAACCACCCGGTTTGCACCGCTTCCTGCAGGATCTGGTAATATGTCCGGCAAAGGGCTATGATATCATGGTTGAAATTTTTACCCAGGCAGGTGTGAAATTCAGTGCCGTTGCCGTTGACCAGGCAGGGGGTGCTTCCCACAACCAGGGTGTGAACCGATGCAATGGTGAGATCCCAGTCCATGGATGCGATGGATGCAAGCCAGTCTTTGTGCTCCGGGATATATTCGATTTCCAGGCCGGTTTTCACGGCCATTCTGCCTTCATATGCACGCTTTACCCGGCCTATCTCTTTGCGGTATGCAGCCATCTGTTCCATTTTCATGGCATACCGGGTGTCAAAGGGCAAAGGCACATGGTCGGTGATGGCAATGGTGGTAAATCCTTTTTTAAAGGCGGCTTCAGCCATTGCAGCAATGGTGGTGCTGCCGTCGGAATAGGTGGAGTGCATGTGGGTGTCGCTGTGCATATCAAGGGACATGGGAAACGTCCTTATACGCGATGATCAAGTCTAAAAAACGTGACCATCGCGTTATAATAATTGGTGATGGCATAATGGGCCGGGTATTTCATGGGAGCGCACCCTATCATACCTTTGTGGGATTTTCACTAGATTCCTGTTACATCAAAATTAGAGGGTGTCTGCATGCAAAAAGGTCGTTTTGCAGGGATTTTCATTGGACAATGGGTATTTCGTGCAGTTTTGCCGGGATATTGGCAGGGGCTGTTACTCTGCAGAACAAAATTTCAGAACTCCTGACATCTGGGACTTTATAATGCAACATACGCAATCACAAAAAAATGTCTTAAATTATGGTTGAGGCAAAGGTTGCGTACAGGGCAAAACCAGGGCCAGAGATGACAGGCCTTATTATAGCGTTACGGGTTTCGATATTTGTTCTTGACAGACCGGTATTTTGTAAGTAAGGTTTACTCACCTTTTGTGATCCGCAATTCCATGCAAGGAAGCAGCCATGAAACCTGTATGTAAAACCAGTCCGCCGGGCAGAATCAAGATCATGGCATCTTTTTCCACCCTGATGGGTACAAAAGATTTTCAGTCCATTACCATTGCTGAAATCGCGAAAAATGCCGGGGTGACCGAAGGGCTGATCTACAAGTATTTCAAGGATAAAAAAGATCTGCTTTATCAGGTCCTGCACCAGCACTTTGCAGGGTTTTTATCACTTGTCCAGGACAGGACAGCAGCAGAAAACACCTGCATGGAAAAACTGGAGGCCATTGTTTCAGCCAGTCTTGAAAGCTACAACCAGAACCGGGTGTTTGCCAGAATCCTGCTGCTGGAGGTGCGCAACTCTCCGGCGTATTTTGATTCTTGTGCCTACGCCATGGTGAAAAAATACAGCAGGCTTATCCGGGAAATTGTCTGTGACGGCATTGCAAAAAAAGAACTCAAACCGGAGACTGATCCTTTTTTATTACAGAAGGTAATACTCGGGGCCATTGAACATACCTGTCTGAAACAGGTGATATTTGACAGGGAAATCGATGTGCAGGCCGCATCCAGCGGTATTATAAACATTGTATCTTACGGGGTAAAAAAATAATGGGTGCCATTGATATTGAAGCGGTCCTGGCAAAGGCTGCACAGGAAAACCAAAAACACATAACAGAAGCTGATGCCAAACAGATTTTTCAGGCCATGGGCATGCCGGTGGTCAAGGATTATCAGGCCAAAACACCGGAAGAAGCGGCCCGGGCAGCATCGGCATCAGGATTTCCCGTGGTTCTCAAGGGCATGGGTGCAGCGGTTTTGCATAAAACAGAAGCAGACCTGGTGTACTTAGGGCTGACCACGGAAGCCCAGGTCATGGCTGCGGCCCGAAAAATGACGGCCCGTACAGGCAAAGATCTGGAAGGGTTCCTGGTGCAGCCCATGGTTCAGGGAAAACGCGAACTTGTTGCCGGGATGTTCAGGGACCCCCAGTTCGGGCCGGTGATCATGTTCGGCTTAGGGGGGATATTCACCGAAGTCCTGGCAGATATTGTCTTTAAAATTGCGCCCCTGGATGAGGCGGACATGGATGATATGCTGACATCCTTTGCCGGTGCCGGGCTGCTCCGGGCCTTCAGAGGAGAGGCCCCCTGTGATATCCAGGCAA
>JAABSS010000111.1 GCA_011390235.1 Desulfotignum sp. | reverse complement strand
TCGATAATGAACCTGGCCCTCAGGTATTAAGCGGTTCTTTGGTGGTTTCACCGGTAACAGATACAACCTATACATTAACTGCAACAAACGCATACGGCACAACATGTTAACGCCGACGAGGACGGCCACCACCTGAGCCGGAGACGGAACGCCCCCACTTTTGTATCCTTTTGTTTTGTAGGGATATTATTTTTAAATATTTTAGCTGATTTTTAGGCTTTTGATGTGTCTTTCATTGATATGCAACAAAATCGTTGAATTTTAAAAAAAAGACTGCTCCAGCGCCTGGGGAGTTTTTTCAGTTGCTTTCAGAAGAGAAAAAAAAGGCCAGTATCCATCCTGGTACAGGATAAGATCTGGCCGAATAATGTAAACAGATAGTGTTACAGGGGTTTAATGCCCGGCATCGGTTTCGTTGAGCCTTTGTTTCGGAGCATCAGGCCCTTCGGTTCTATAACTGAGGCCGTCTCTGATATTAATGATATGGGCGTGATGAAGCAGTCGGTCAATGATCGCATGGAGAATAACAGGATCTCCCAGGGCGTCACCCCAGCTTTCGATGCTGATGGCAGATGTCACAATAAAGCATGTGGTCTCGTGACAAAAGCTGATAAGATCAAGCAAAAGGCTTGGATATTCTTGTTTTGTTCGGATTCTGCTGACATTATCAATGATAATAAGATCAAGCTTGCTCAAAGAAGATATCATATCATCGGTTGTGCCATCAGCCAGGGAACTGTAAAGCCCGGCTAACATTTCCTGCAGAGAATAAAACCGGACCTTCAAACCGGCCCGGCATGCCAGGTCCCCCAGCGCAGCGGCAATATGCGACTTGCCGACCCCGGTTTTTCCAAATATGAGCAATGGCTGCTTGTTGTACACAAAGGATAACGCCATTAAATCTTTTAACTGCTCCACATTAAGGTTTGGCTGGAAGTTAAAGTCAAACCGGTCAAAAACCATATTTCTCGGAAAATTGGCTGCTTTTAATCTTTTTTCAAGAGAACGGTTATTTCTTGCTTTTAACTGCCGTTCCACAAGATCCGCCAGAAAGGCTATATAGCCGGACTGATCTTTCTGCGCCCGTGTCAAAGCCTCTTCCATGTATTCTGCCATATCTTTGAGATAAAGTTTGCGCAGGTTTTTTTGAACCTGAGAGATTAATGTATCATTCATTGGAATCGCCTTTGGTTTTTGCGTTAATAAAGTGTTCGTATCGTTGGGAAGTGTCCTGATCTACAGAGCAGGAACGTAAAAAATTACGGGTATTGGCGGGAAAAGCTTTTTGAACCGTTTTTTTATCAACGGATTTAAATTTTTTGCCCTCAATGATGCGAAGAACCACATCTGCACTAAAAGAATCAAATTGAATGGCATGGGAAAGAGCCCCTGTGACCACATCAGCACCGTACCGGTCTGTATATTTGAGGATACGGTTCATGTGATATCCGGCAGCGCTGCGTTTTACCCGCTTTAATCCTTCATAATATTGTTCCGATACATCACCGAGACGTAAAAATGCATCTTTAAGCAGTTCCGCCTGTCCGGTCATTTTTCTGTAAATCGTTTCGTGTTCAGGTAAAATGTTTCTTTTCTTCCCGGCGTATGGGTGCCGGCAGTCCATTTTCCCGTCGCACCATATCTCCAGATGATCCCTGAACAAGCGAACGCTTGCATATCTGCCGATCAACGCAGGATTGGCAGAATACCGTTTGTTATCTATGGCTACGCAAAAATCAACATGTATGAGCCGGTCCACGGCCTTGTAAACAGTATCGGATTTATTCCACGGCACCGGTTTAAGCAATGTTTTTTCCCTGGCAAGCCGGTCCACCGGTCGTTCTCTGGTGGTTCCGTGGATACGAACATTGGCAGTGTTAGCCCGCCAGGCGTCAGCCTTTTTGTTGAGATCCTCCAGATCGATAAATTCACGACCACGAAGAAAATTATCTTCAATATACCGAAAGGGTCGTTCCACCTTGCCATGACGCTCTTTTTTACCCGGCAGAAGAATCACAATTTCAAAACCATATTCCTGGGCGAATCGTTTAAATACCGGGTTAATCCAAACCGTGCCCTGATTTGTGTACCGGCCGACTGTGGTCATATTGTCATAGGTGATCCTGGCTGGTACGGCATTGATTTCTGCGAAGGCCTCTTCATGAAGTTTTATCACAGAGTCAATGGTTTGATCGGTAAAGTGACGGATAAAAAGATACCGGCTGTAGCATAAAACAAAGGAGCCGGTTTGCACCACAACCAGCCGGCCTCCTATGTAGACATTATGGGGGCTCCAGTCCATCTGCCCCTCATCCCCCGGAGCATGATCAATGGGAGGCCTGGGTATTTTAACGCCTTTAGGCCGGATGATTCTGATATGCTCTTTCAGGATAGAATAGCCCCCGGTATATCCCAGCTCTTTGATTGTTTCCAGTATTCTGACGCCACTGAGCCTTTTTTCGATGACAAGATGCTTTATTTTAGCCTTGAAAGGATCCAGCTTGCTCTTACGGGGACTTGTATTGGGAGCTTTAGGTGGCGATTGGCTGCAGCCGAGCGCTCTTCTCACAGCTTTACGGCTGTGACCTGTTTGTTTTGCTGTCTGGCGGATAGATGCTGTTTTGTAAAATACGGTACGGATATTTTGACGTTGTTGGTCAGTTAATCTCATGGGTCTCTCCTTTGTTCAGAAAGTCATTGATCACAGCAAGATGCCCCTGGAGCTGTCCGGTAAAATCAGTCAGTACCTGAAGCATGGGTGTAGAAATCTTTAGAGTATCGAGCTCCCGGTTCAAAGAAGACATTTTTGATACTATGGTTTCAATGAGCAAAGCCCACCGATCTTGCTTCTTATCCCTGTTTTGGCTGACAACCTCAAGGGCTTGTCGGGGAGCGTCAATAAGATGCTGTCGCACTCCCGGATCTTTGGTTTTATACCAGAGATCAACCAGTCGGTTCACCTCACCGGGTTTAAGGCCGTTCTTTTGGATAATCATAGAAAAATCAGCCTGGTTGTCACACGGCAACCGCGCCAGTGACGGACCGACCCCGGCTGGAATGAGATTCACTTGTATGTCGTCAATGATCGGGCCTGACAGGTTCCGTATCATATGAAGCCTGCGGCAGACCCAGCTCTTATGCCTTTCAAGCAACGTGGCTGTTTCTACCTGGTTAAGCCCTTCCACTTCAATAAGATCTCTGATCAACAGTGCCTCGGTGATCATTGAAAAACCAGCCTGCATGTTCAGCAGGTAAATTAGAGCTTTTGTCTCTGAGCTGCTTTTTGAAAGGACAACAGCCCTGAGATGTTCCATCTTAAGGTCTTTTGCACTGCGATGCCGTTTAAAACCGTCCACAAGTATCATCCGATGGTCCTTTTCAACAACAGTCACGGGGGTTAACTGACCATATTTGATCAGGGAGTTTGTCATTTTTTCCCGGGCTGCAGCATGGACGGGGCGGAATACACTCAAACTTAAATCCAGTTGATCCGGAGAAATTTTAACCATTGTTACCCCCTGCCCGTGATATGTTTTTGTTGAACAACGCTGATAAAGGGACAAGGCCTTGCTGTTTCATATCCCTTTTGGATAATACCGGTGGCGCTGGTTGTTTTATAGTTGGGGGCAGGGAAAGCACCTGGAACAAACACCCGTCAAAAGCAATGAGGTCCTTGTCAATAAGTTCATTCCTGGCAAGAATATAGTCATCTGTTACCAGGCCCGTCATGGAGCAGATTTTATCAAAACTGTAATAAGATATACCCTGGCGGTCTGCCACCATTACCAAAAAAAGATATAGCAACAGACTCTTATGCGTCAGGCTTTGCCAGAATCCCTGACGAAGAAAACGATGGCCAATCCAGGCAAAACTGCCGTCAATCTTTCTGATACGATCAAAAATTAGTGGTTGTTTTTTAATCATTGTCACCCTCCTTTAAGATATTTTGGTATGATAATAGGTTCTGCATATCGCCCGCCGTATCCTCTTCTGGGAAAACCATCTACAATTGTGCCCTGTCTTCCGCAGAAACGACAACAGGGCGGACAAAACAGCCGTTCTACAGGATCATTATCATGCTGAACCGGCAGTGTGGAAGATGCGTCATCCATGGTTTTTTTAGTTTTTCGTAATCGTCTGTTTTTTTCCTGACGACAATGGGCTTGCATGCCTTTTGGGGTCTGGCGATATTTTCGCTGCCTTTTGTTATGGGCTTCCCGGTGGGCTGCCTGGCGGCATTTATCACAGCAGTAGGCCTGCCCCCGCCAGCAATGGTTGCATACAAAAAAAATCTCGTGGCATCGTTTGCATTGAATGGTTTTTAGAAAGGTATTTTCCATTTTTCCGCTCTTGCAAAAAAACGGAAGCTATGATTAATTGAAATTACATGTTGTTGGGCTTCCGTTATATTATGGAATCTCAATCCAAAAGGCTCGAAGTTGCTGCTTCGGGCCTTTTCTGTTTGATATCTCCCTCAAATCAATACGCCCATCAATTCCTAAAAAATGAAAATATCAGGAGAAAAAGTAAATTCAAAAAAGAAAAAAATAAAGGAAATGTAAATGATTTTTTTTATGTGAAGAAAATAAAAAAGTAGAAGTGGGCAATGTACCTACCGGCAGGCAGGGGGATTGTTCAATTCGCCATGGGTGGGGACTGTAGCTACTGGCGGTAACAATATTGACTCTCTTAAATTTTATGCGGGAATTCATTTTAAGGCTTTTGGAAAATACAGGCTTTTATCAAAAAGGTTCCCCTATGCTATATATTATACAATATAATCTGATACCGTAATTGTTTCAGC
>JAABSS010000110.1 GCA_011390235.1 Desulfotignum sp. | reverse complement strand
CGGCTGAACGGCCCCAGTCTGTGTCCTCACCATAAATTGCGGCCAGTTTCTTTTTGGGTTTGAAATTACCCGCTTCTATGGCCTTGTTCAAAGCCACAATAAAGTTTTTTTCCAGTTTTGCGGGTACCGGCCATCCTTTGCCGCCCCAGTAGGAGTATTTCTCCGGATCGGCCTGCCATTTTTCATTGACCACCTCAGACGCACCAAATGCGAACATATGGGGCACCTTGTACTGGGCCGTCACATCCATCACCGCAATGGCAACCGAAGAATGCCAATTGAGAACGCCCGCCTGGATGCCCTTTCCTTCAACCGCTTCTGCGTATGCACCGGACGCTTTTGCCGG
>JAABSS010000109.1 GCA_011390235.1 Desulfotignum sp. | reverse complement strand
CGGATCTGACTGGGAATCCACCCAAACCGGTTCAATCTTGTAATCTCCCACAGTGTAGTTGATGGTTTCAAGGGCCATCTCAACAGAAGCCTGAAATTCCTTTCCGGTCTGGGCGGAAGGTCCTGTAAACGGCCCCAGAACCCCGATGGGCAGGATTTTGTCAGCTGCAAATGCCTGTCCTCCTGCAATCAACAATACTGCTGTGAAACATGCGATAACCAGTTGCAATTTTTTCGTACCCATAAATCTTTCCTCCAAAAATTAGTGTTACTTACCCTGTTATGATGTCTGTAAAAACACCTCCCATCACTATGCACTTTATGTACCAGAAACATCATTGGTTTTCCTGACTAAACCGTGATTTTGGCCCGAAAAATTTGAGGAACCTTGACATTTCTGATAAAATTTTAATGTAATTCCCATAAAAATTAAAACACCTTTCCATAGCCGGCATTGTGAAGTTCATAAAAAAATTAAAAAATTTTTCGTTTACAGTAAATTTATTTTACATTTTTTACACAGATTCTTTAATGATAAAATCTTTGCGGTTAATGCAATATTTTTTTAATTTATAGTGAAAGGACTGGGGAGAAATCCCCAATCGCCGTGCTGCCCTGGCTGCATTTCCCCGTGCCCGGGACAAAGCGGTCATGATCATTTCCATTTCATTGGATGCCTGGGTTTCCAGCAGGCTCCTTGCAGACTCCACATTGTTGTTACAGCCGGCACCCCTGACCTCGAATCGTTCCTTACCTGCAAAACTGAAAATATGGGGCGGCAGGTGGGACAGGCGGATAACACTTGCGCCCCCCACCATGTTCATGGATGCTTCAATGATATGCTCAAGCTCCCGAACATTTCCCGGCCAGTCATACCCGGCAAACAGCTGTGCCACCCGGGGAGAAACAGTTTTTACATTCTCTCCCAGTGCCTGGTTGTATTTTAAGATAAAAGACCGGATCAATGTGTCCAGTTCCCCTGTTCGCTCGCGCAAAGGCGGCAACAGAACAGACACAACCCCCATGCGGTAAAAAAGGTCCATGCGAAGAGAGCCGTTTTGAATGATTTTCAACGGGGGCAGTCCCACTGAGGATAAAATTTTTACATCCAGGTCTATTTCCTTGAGAGAGCCCAGTTTTCTCACCTTTTTTTCCTGGATAACCCGGAGAAGTTTGGCCTGGAGGGTCAGGGGCATGGCATCCAGTTCATCCAGAAAAATGGTCCCGCCGTTGGCCTGTTCAAACAGGCCGGGCTTATCAATGGCGCCGGTAAAAGAGCCCTTGGACGTACCGAACAATATGCCCTCGAGCAGATTTTCCGGTATGGCTGCGCAATTGACGGGAATAAACAGCTTTTTCTTTCTTGGACTGTGATTGTGTATGGACTGGGCAAACAATTCCTTGCCTGTACCGGTTTCTCCGGAAATCATGATGGGAGAAGGAGATCCGGAAGACATTTTGGCAATGTGGATGGCATTGCGCATCTTGGTATCTGATGCAATAATATCCTTAAAGGAAAACCGGGTGCCGTTCCGGGATTTTTTCTGCACAGAATTGACCATTGACGACTGTGATAATATCACTTTTTCAAGAAGCTGGTATTCTTTGGAAAAATTGATGGCTCCGATGAGGTGCCCGTTTTTATACAGGGGAAATACACTGAACAAAATATTACAGACCCGTCCCAGGCGCGTGCGGTACACCAGGGTTTCGTTGATGATGGGTTCGCCGCTGATCAGGCAGCGCATGATGGGACTGGTATCATCAGCCAGTTGATAGATATCCAGAATTTTCCGGCCGACCGCATCCTTTGGGTCAATATCTTCAATCTGACCCTGTGTCTGGTTGAAAAAGATAACTTTGCCGGAAATATCCGCTATCACCACCCCTTCATGCATGGAAGACAGCACGCTGTATATATCGATATCTTCAAAATTGATACGCTCCATAGCATCCTTGTACCAGGTGTAAAATCAAATTTTTTTTGATGATTTTTTTGCTTTTCTCTTTTTGTCTTTTCTGAATGCACGAATTTTATATAAAAAGCAAGGCATATAAAAAAATTTTGATGATTTCCGCAATTCTGCCCCGGGCTGTTTCCTGTCAAAAACTTATGAAAAAATCCGCCTTAATACCTGAGATTCCCGTCCGGGACGGGTGACTAAAAACTATTATTCAACATGGCATGAAATGTGCAAAAAAGCCGTGTCTAACGTGTATAAAAAACAAACCGGATACATATGTGCTGGAAAACATCCAGTCAGTGTACAACCCATGAAAACAGAAAGTGCCAGAATCTGCTCCATCATATTAACCTTTTACAACATTTTAAGGATATCTTATGGGATTTTTTGAATACTTCTCTTCACAGGAAACAGAAAAAATTCATGCAGCCACCATGGCTGTATTGGAAAAAACCGGTATGCATTTCAAATATGCACCTGCCCTGGACCTGTTTAAAAAAGCAGGGTGCAAAGTGGACGGGGTCCGGGTGTATTTCACCAAAAAATTTATAGAGGAACAGATAAAAAAAGCCCCGTCCCAGTTCACCCTGTATGCCAGAAACCCGGAAAAAAATGTGGTTATCGGCGGGGACAATATCGCATTCATGCCCTGCTACGGTGCCCCGTTTGTCAATTGTCTGGACCATGGCCGCAGATCCGGCACCCTGGAAGATTTCAAAAATTTTGCCAAACTGGCCTGTGCCATCCCCTATTTTGACATCACCGGCGGCATGATGGTGGAACCTAACGATATCCCTGTGGAGATACGCAATGCGGAACGGATTTATGCTGCCATGGTCCTGTCTGACAAGCCTTTCATGGGAGCCGGAACAGGCGGGCCGGATGCGGTGCAGACGCTGGACATGGCAGCCATGCTGTTCGGCGGCAGAGATGAAATGGCAAAAAAACCGCCCTTTGTGAGTATTCTCACCAGTTTGACTCCCCTGGGATTTGATGACAAAATGTGCGCCGGCATCATGGCCTATGCCGCAGCCGGCATGCCCCAGCTGATCTCTTCTCTGTCCATTGCCGGTGCCACCACGCCGGTGACCATGGAAGGCACCCTGGTGGTCCAGAATGCAGAGGTGCTGGCCGGCATCTGCCTGGCCCAGCTGGTGAGAGAAGGGGCACCGGTGATCTTTGCCGGTTCATCTTCTGCTACTGCCATGCATTACGGCACCCTGAGCATCGGTGCCCCTGAAATGGCGGTGAACACGGCAGCCACCGCCCAGATGGGGCGGTTCTACAACCTGCCCTCCCGGGGCGGAGGAGCCTTGACCGATGCCAAAATGGTGGATTCCCAGGCCGCATTTGAATCCATGATGAGCCTGCAGATGGCGTGTCTCTCCGGCATCAATTTTGTGCTGCATGCCGCCGGCATTCTGGAAGGGTATATGACCGCTTCCTATGAAAAATTCATGATCGATGCGGAAATGATGGGCATGTGCCGCCGCATCAAAAAAGGAGAGGATATCATCCCGGAAAAACTGGCCCTGGATGTGATCGACCAAGTGGGACCCGGCGGGGAATATCTGACCAACCGCCACACCTTCCAGTATTTCAGATCAGAGTTGTATACCCCCCTCATGGAGGAACGCCGCAATTTTGATGCCTGGACCGCAAAGGGCAGTCTTTCCATGGAGCAGCAGGCCAATGCCAAATACAAAGAGATTTTGAAAAACTTTGAGCCCCCTGACATGGACCCGGCCATCCGCAGGGACCTGGACAGATACATGGAAGCCGTTCGCAACAAATAAAAGATATGCAGCTGTTTGCGCAAAAAACCATATCAGACACACACGCATAAGGAAAATCATCATGAGTGACATCACCATACCAAAGGAATTCAGCACCATCACAGCTGACGCCGTGGTTATCGGCGGCGGCATTGTGGGATCGGCAACCGCTTTCTGGCTGTCAAAAGCCGGCATGAAAACCATCCTGGTGGAAAAACGAGACGCTTTGTCCAGTCTGACAACCGCCGCCAGCGTGGAATGTTTCCGCACCCAATTCACGGAAAAATCCATGGCCGACCTGGCCCTGACCAGTGTGGACATGTTTGAAAATTTCAATGATGTTGTAGGCCTGCCCGGCATTGAAATCCATATGACCCAGCGGGGATACCTGTTTGTCACTGATGATGAAGCCCAGCTGCCGGATCTGAAAAAGGCCGTGGCCCAATACCATGCCATTGGCATCCCCGGGGCTGAATACATCGGCACGGATGATCTGCACAAACGGTTTCCCTTCCTGGCTCCACAGGCTCTCGGGGCCACCTTCAACATGCGGGACGGGTGGCTGTCCACCCATGAGGCCACCTATGGATTTGCCAAAGGGGCGGATAATGCCGCGTTTTTTATGAAGACAGAAGTCACAGATATCCAGACCGACAGCCAGGGGGTAAGCGCTGTAAAAACCGACAAAGGCACTATCTCCACCCGGCTGGTGGTCAACTGTGC
>JAABSS010000108.1 GCA_011390235.1 Desulfotignum sp. | reverse complement strand
AAAATAGATGAAGCCGCTGAACAGGTTGGTGAGAAGGCTGAAGAATTAAAAGAAGAAACCGGTGAAGAACTCGAAGAAGCCGGAGAAGAGATGCAATAGCGCAATTTAATTTTTTTTTAAAATTATGTGAAAGTAATCATTAATTAGGGGAGGTAACCGATATGCTTGGATGGGCAATAACTTTTTTCGTCATTGCAATTATCGCAGCTCTTTTGGGCTTTACCGGCATCGCAGGTGCTGCGGCCGGCATTGCCCAGATTTTATTTATAATATTTTTAATCCTTTTTATAATTTTTCTGATTATGGGAAGGCGCCGGCCACGGGTTTAAAGTGCATCCCATTGCCAGCTGCGGTTATGTCATTATTGCCGATTCTTTTCTCACCGCAGATAATCCCGATGCCAGGTCCTGGGTCATGCAGGGACTGATGACCGGCATCGGGTTTAGCTGACTATGTCAGCCTTTGAAGAAAGTTGAAATCACCTGTTTGAAACTATCAATATCCTTTTGCGATAATCTCCCCAGCTTCCTGACAATGATCGATTTGTCAATTGTGGCAAATTTCATTCGTATCAAAGAGGGTTTCGGTAAATTCGTTTTTTCCCATTCCCGGATGTGATAATCCCCTGGCTTTGATTTCACGGTTATATTGCTGGTAATGAATGTAATAATCACATCGATGCCGGAATTGTACTCATCCTGGAAAATGATCAGGGCGGGACGTTTTTTGAATGCTGATAAATCAGTGAATGGGAACGGGACAAGAACAATGTCCCATTTTTTACAGATTATTGTAGATTTCATCTTCCTTGTTATCCCATTCAGAAAAAGAAAATTCAGACATTTTCATCAGCTCTTTCAAATTTTCTCGTTCAGATAAATTGATCAACACCTCTTTTTTTTCATCGATGTAGGTTTCAATCAGCTCTGCAACGATCCCCCCCATTGATTTGCCTTCAATGGATGCAATGATTTTCAGGGCCTGTTTTTTCTGGTCATCTATTCGGACACTCATAACGCTCATAAGACATTCTTTTTTGTAGTTTTTACTACAAGAATATAAAATCTTCTTTTTCTGATGTCAACTATGAAACAGCTATCGCTGGTAGCTGGAACAGAATTTTGTTTGACAGATCCGCTTTTTTTGTTTTATTCCTGCATAGTCCCGGAGGTGACATGGTATGGCTACGCAGAATCGAGTGAATAACAAAAAAAATATACTTGACCGCCGGTCTCTTCCTTCTGCTGGTAAGTGCCATCCGGGGCGGCAATGCGGTCAGCGGGCTGACCGCATTCTCCTTTCTATCGCCGCTGTTCAGTGTTGTGTTCGGTGCGGTGATTCTGTCAGAAACCCAGAATATCCAGAGGAGCGGCAATGAAAATACCTGAAACAGGGCGAGAACGTGATGAGATTTTTGAAGCGCTGGGCCGATACAGAAAAAATGATATGGACTGGCAGTCGGGCAGGGCGTTTGGCTATATTTTTGATCCGGGTAAAGAGATCCTGTCTTTTGCCAAGGAGGTCTACAACCTGTTTTTAAGTGAAAACGCCCTGGATTTTACGGTGTATCCCAGTCTTTTGCAGATTGAGAACGACCTGGTTTCGATGATGAGAAAGCACCTGCAGGGCAGCCAGGAGGTGGTGGGAAACTTTACCAGCGGGGGAACAGAGAGTATTCTGCTGGCGGTAAAAGCGGCCCGGGATTATTTTCGGATAAAACGCCCTGATATTACGGCGCCTGAAATGGTTGTTCCCGTCACGGCACATGCGGCGTTTCACAAGGCGGCCCACTATTTTGGTATCAAAACCGTTACCGTTTCTGTGGACTCCAAAACCTTTACGGCCGATCCCGACCGCATGGCAGCGCACATCACCGACAACACGATTTTTATGGCAGGATCGGCACCGTCTTATACCCAGGGCGTGATCGATCCCATTGCCGCGCTTGCCCGGACCGCACAGAAACACGGGATCTGGTTCCACACGGACGCCTGTATGGGCGGATTTCTGCTCCCTTATTTTAAAAGACTGGGCCGGGATATTCCCGCATTTGACTTTTCCCTGGAAGGGGTCTCCTCCATATCGATGGATCTTCACAAATACGCCTATGCCCCCAAAGGTGCTTCCATGATCTTGTACCGCAATCCTGAGCTGCGGGCCTGCCAGATGTTTGCCTTCACCCGGTGGCTCGGTTACACCATGATCAATCCCACGGTTCAGAGCACCAAGAGCGGGGGACCCCTGGCAGCGGCCTGGGCGGTTCTCAATTATGTGGGGGACAGGCAGTACCTTGCGTTTGCAGAAAAACAGCTTCTTGCCGTGGAAGCGATAAAAAAGGGGATTGCATCTATCCCGGAGCTGTATCTCCTGGCTGAGCCGGAGATGACCCTGCTCTCCTTCGGTTCTGAAAGCGTCAATATTTTCCATATCATCGATGAAATGAATCTCAAAGGGTGGTATATCCAGCCTTCTCTTTCATTTGACGGTGTGCCGGCCAATATCCATCTGTCGGTCACGCTTTCCAACGTGGCCCACACGGACCGGTTTGTTGCGGACCTGAAGCAGAGTGTGGCAGATGCGAAAAAACTGCCCTCAGGAGAGCTGCTGCCCATTGTCAGGCAAATCATGGAAAAAGAGGGAGAGGCAATCCTGGACGATCCTTTGCCCCTGTTTGCGCTGGCCGGCATACAGGGCGGTCGTATGCCCAAGAGGATGGCACCGGTCAATGAGGTGCTTGATGCCCTGCCTCCCTTGTGGCGGGAAAAGATTCTGCTGCAAGTGACCAACGCGTTCTTTCATCCTGAAAACTGATAAACAAATCGCAAGGAGAAATGAAAAATGGCCCCTCCGTTTCCCTTTGAACCGCTCCTGATTTTTGGGTTTCTTTCGCTGATGCTCCTTTTCGGGCTTTTGCTGCGGGCCTTTGTTCCCTTTTTCCAGAAATATCTTTTCCCGGCAAGTCTGATCGGCGGCCTTGTCGGGCTCGGGGTGATCAACACCGGTTTTTTCCCCATGGATACGGAAATGGTGAAGGCGTTTGCCTACCATTTTTTCAATATCTCCTTTATTTCAGTGGGCCTGACCCCGCCTGATCCAGATACCGGCACAGGGAAAACAGGCAAGACCTTGGTCAGGGGATCGGTCTGGATGGCCCTTGTCCAGGGGGCGACCTTTCCCATGCAGGCTGTTATCGGTGCGCTCATCGTTTTTCTCTTTGTCACAGGCGGACAGCCCTTGTTTGAAACCTTTGGGTTTCTGCTTCCCTTAGGCTTTAACGAAGGCCCGGGTCAGGCCCTGTCTTTCGGCAGGGTGTGGGAGACAGCCGGTTTTGCGGATGCCGCCACCATCGGACTCACTTTTGCCACACTGGGTTATTTTTTCTCTTTTTTTGTCGGGGTGCCCATGGCCAACCACGGCCTGAAACAGAAAACCGGGGTCCGGGAAAAACTGCCGGAATTTTTTTTACGGGGGATTCTGCCCAAAAACCAGACCCCGCCGTCTGCAGGCGGGATGACCACCCACAACGCCAACCTGGACAGTCTGGCCTTCCAGTTTTCCCAGGTGGGGGTGGTCTACCTGGTCACCTATCTCTTCCTTGTTTTCATCACCCGCATCATCTCCCCGGACGTCGCCGGTATGCTGTGGGGATTTTTCTTTTTGTTCGGACTGGTGTTTGCTGTCCTCCTCCGCAGTCTGGCCGCCCGGACCTCTTTTTCCCGCCTGATGAATCCGCCCTTCCAGCGGAGGATCACCGGTTTTTCCGTGGACTATCTTATTGTGGCCACCGGGTGCGGCATCGAACTGCTCGTGCTCCAGAAATATGTGACCCCGCTGATTGCGATTGCGCTGGCAGGCGGTATTCTGACCACACTGCTGGTGTGGATGCTGGGCAGACAGCTTTCTGAGTATCGCCTGGAGCGGGCCGTGGCCATCTATGGCGTGGTGACGGGCACGGTGGCCTGCGGGTTGATGCTCCTCCGCATTGTGGACCCGGAGTTCAAGACCCCGGTTGCCAGGGAACTTGGGTTCATGAATATTTTTGCCGTTCCCGTGGTGGGGGGCCTGACAGCCCTGTTGAATGCACCTTTCTGGTGGGGCTGGAGCACCTTTTTCACCACCCTTGTGTTTGCCGGCATCCTCATTGTAGCCCTGGTGCTCCTATTGAACAGAAAATTATGGCATAATCCGTAAAAAATGGATTTCGTGCTTTCAGACACGCTTTTCATGGCCGGTATCGTGTTTTTTTCATATACGGCCCAGAGCATATCCGGTTTCGGCAGCACCGTTATCGCCGTTACCCTGGGCGCCCATTTTTTCCCTCTCCATCTGCTGATCCCTTCGCTGGTATTCCTGGACCTGCTGCTGAACGGGTATCTTACAGCCCGGTATGCCGGGTATATCCATCAAAGAATCCTTTGGGTCCGGATCATTCCGTTTATGACAGCAGGTGTGGCAGCCGGACTTCTTTTGTTCGACATACTGGCCGGACCGGTACTGAAAAAGATCCTGGGGCTTTTTGTGATGGTGATTTCCGCCAGGGAAATGGTGTCCCTTTTCACCTCTTCGCTAAAAGCGGTGCACCCAATTGTGCAGAAACTTTTTTTTACCCTGGCCGGGGTCATTCACGGCCTGTATGCCTCCGGCGGCCCTTTGGTCGTTTATGCGGCAAGCCGCCTGCCGCTTGACAAGACCCGTTTCCGGGCTGTTCTCACGGCGCTGTGGAGCATCCTGAGTGCCCTGATGACCCTTTATTTTATACTGAACGGCCAGTGGACAGGGGAGACTGCCGGGCTGTCCCTGATTCTTTTTCCGGGTGTGGCCGCCGGCCTGATTGCCGGTGAGATTCTCCACAAAAGACTGTCA
>JAABSS010000107.1 GCA_011390235.1 Desulfotignum sp. | reverse complement strand
ACTTTCCCACTACTCCAATGCCACCTCTGATATTGAATACCAATACCCCTTTGGCTGGGGAGAACTCTGCGGGATCGCATCCCGGACCGATTATGATTTAAAACAGCACATGGCCCATTCTGCCAAGGACCTGCAGTATTTTGACGAAACCACCAAGGAAAAATACATCCCCTTTGTGATTGAGCCTTCCCTGGGGGTACAGCGGTCCGCCCTGGTGTTTTTATGCGATGCCTATGAAGAAGAGCAGCTGGAAGAAGGCGACAGCCGGGTGGTCCTGCATCTGCACAACCAGCTGGCTCCCATCAAAGTAGCGGTCCTTCCTCTGCAGAAAAAACTGGGGGATGAGGCAAAAAAGGTCTTTACCCTGCTGGTGAAAGAGCTGGGGCTGAACATCGACTTTGACATGGTGGGCAGCATCGGCAAACGCTACCGCCGCCATGATGAAGCCGGCACCCCTTACTGCGTGACCTTTGATTTTGACTCACTGGAAGACAATGCTGTCACCATCCGGGACCGGGACACCATGGACCAGACCCGCATGAAAATAGTTGAACTGCCTGCATGGTTCCAGGAAAAATTCCGCTATTAGACCGTGCATGTCATTTTTGGGCCATTCCAGCCGGATCTGGACCGGCCCAAAACAATCAACTGCAAAAAAGGAGGGACAATAATAATTACAGGCATATCTGAAAGCCCCTGCAAAGCCGTACCCTGATCAGCGCACACTTTCATAAGACGGCCGGACCCCGTTATTGGAAAACACCACCTGCCACAACTGGTTCCTGCGGGCCCGAAACGCACCGGCGCAGGCCAGCAGGTAGTATGTCCACATGCGATAGAACCGTTTGTCATACTCAAATTCAAGATCCTGCCAGTTTTCCACAAAATTGTGGTACCAGGCCAGCAAGGTGGGATCGTAGTCCGGGCCAAAGCTGTGCCAGTCTTCCAGAACCAGCAGATTTTCCGCTGCCGTGGAAATCTGGCGGCTGGAAGGCAGCATGGAGTTGGGGAAAATATAAGTGGAAATCCAGGGATCAGTCCAGCGCACCGATTGGTTGCCGGCAATGGTGTGCAGCAAAAACAGCCCCTGGTCTGACAAACAGCGCTTTACCACCGCCATGAAGGTTCTGTACCGGCGAACCCCTACATGCTCAAACATGCCCACAGACACAATACGGTCAAAGGTTTCATCCAGGTGGCGGTAGTCCATAAGCCGGATGTCCACAGCAAGCCCCTGGCACCGCTGTCTGGCCAGGGCTATCTGTTCTTTGGAAACCGTTATGCCCACGACCTTTACGTGATATTTTTTTGCCATATATGCGGCAAGCCCGCCCCATCCGCAACCGATATCCAATACCCGCATACCGGGCTGCAGTTGTAATTTGCGGCAGATCAGTTCCATTTTGGATTCCTGGGCCTCATCAAGGGTTTGGGCCTCTTTCCAGTAGGCACAGGAATAATTCATCCATTTGTCCAGCATGAGAGAAAAGAGGTTATTGCCGATATCGTAATGGCGCCGGCCGATTTCAAAAGCCCGAAGCTTTCCCGGCGACGTGGTTAAAAATGCTTTTGTCCAACACCATAACGCAGTAAAAGATTTTTTGGCCTGCTGGTCCATCCGGAACTGGAGAATTTTATCAAAAAAATGATCCAGCTGGCTGCATTCCCACCACCCGTCCATATAGCTTTCGCCCAGGGCCTTGGATCCGCCTGCCACCAGACGCTTGTAAAAAAGATCCTGGTTCACCTGAATATCCCAGGGCCGGGACCCGTTAATCTCCACATCAGCAGCGGCGAACAAATCTGTAACCAGTTTTTTAGAAGAAATATTTTTCATGATGCAACCTCCCTTATAGGTGTGATCAGGCAGATGCCCTCAGAATAATTTATTCTATCACAACTTAAGAGAGGTGGAAAAGAAAAAAACAAGGAAAAATTTCAGATGAATCGATGAATCAGGGATGGATCACTTTCTGGGCCAGTTGCACAGAAGTGACGATATCCAGCATATTGGTAGTATCCCCCACCTGTTTTTCTTTGAGCAGATCAAAATGGGACAGGCAGGTGCCGCATACCAGTATGGAAACCCCCTGCCGGTCATATTCCTGAAGGGTTTCCAGAACAGGAGAACCTTTTATGGTCAGCTTTACCCCGTTGTTGACAAAAACCAGACGCCAGAGGTCATCTCCCATTTCTCCCAGGGTTTTAATAAAACTGATCATCAGTTTTCTGCCTAGGTCATCATCTCCGAATCCCATGCGATCGGTGGCGATAAAAACCAGTATTTTCTGGTGGATCTCCGGGCTATCATCCCCTGGAACCACTGCTGCTGATTCAGCTTTCATAGATTTTTCTGTCCCCTGGCCATGGCCGGAGGTTTGGATAGCGGTAATGGTAAAATCATCGCCCTGCCCAGAAGCTGTGGGTTCATACCCCCGGGTCTTCAGAAAACGGGAGACATTTTCCACTGCTGCTTCATTGTCCACCCGCACTGTCAGACGGGGGGGATGGAGCTGATCTACCGCCTGCTTGGTCTTGAGTACCGGCTGGGGGCAGGCAAGGCCCAGGGCATTGATATCTGTTGTCATGTCATATTTCCTTATTTTTTTTATATATAAGTTTTAAGATTTAAGCAAATACCTGACTGCTTATACTTTCATTTTTTGTTGTGCCCGGGAGGGCATGGCCGTTAGTAGTTTTTATGACATTTTAACGGATTACCTGTTTGAAATATCATCGGCTCTATACAATGGTCATAACCCCTGGCTGGACATCTGTTGCCTGGCCAATCACAGTGGCATCACTGATCCCCTGCCTGTGCAGGGCATCCAGAAGCTGCTGAGACTGATTTTCAGGGCATCCCATCAGCAGTCCGCCGGATGTCTGGGGATCAAACAAAAGATCCCGAAGCACTGGATTGATCCGGCTGTTCGATGATACCATGTTTTCTCGAAATTTTCGGTTCCGAAATGCACCACCGGGCACCAGCCCCATGCCGGCAAATTCCATGGCCCCGGAAATCAAGGGCACCCTGTCACTGAAAACAGTGACCCCCACCTTTGTGCCTGCAATCATTTCCGCCAGATGTCCCAGCAGACCAAATCCGGTGACATCGGTGCAGGCGCTGACGGAAAACCCGGTCATCACCTCTGCTGCATCCCGGTTCAGGGTTTTCATGAGTTTTGTGACGGCATGTATCTGCTCGGCTGATGCAAGGCCCGCCTTGACAGCAGTATTCATAATGCCGGTTCCCAGGGGTTTGGTCAGGATCAGGTGGTCTCCGGGCAGCAGGCCCTGATTGGCCAGAATTTTATCCGGATGAACAAATCCGGTCACAGAAAGGCCGTACTTGAGTTCATCATCTTCGATTGAATGACCGCCCAAAAGAACGGTACCGGATTTTTCCAGAATATGCAGGCCTCCGGCCAGGATATCGCGCAGCACTTTTATATCCATGGTTCCCAGGGGAAACGCCACCAGGTTCATGGCGGTTTTGGGAACCCCGCCCATGGCATATACGTCAGAAAGGGCATTGGCAGCGGCGATGCAGCCAAAATCATAAGGATCATCCACAATGGGGGTAAAAAAATCCACCGTCTGAATCAGGGCCAGGTCCGGGCTCACCTGGTAAACTCCGGCATCATCGGCTGTACCCATCCCCACCAGAACATTTTTATCTGTCGGGATGAACAATCCTTGCAAAACCTCTGCCAGGTCCCCTGGCGGTAATTTTGCAGCTCAGCCCGCCCCTTTCACACACTGGGTCAACCGAAAATCATGCAATCTGTTATCTTTTTTTTTATTCATTTCATCTCTCTGGTCCGCTTGGTCATGTCACTGTAGTTCAACTCACTGTTGTCACACCAGGGTAAATATACATTATCCTTTAAATCAAACTATGAATCAAATTGAAAATTTCTTTAGGATTTTGTATTGCAATAGATAAAATCAATATAGTCTTCCCGGTCCGGATGTTTGACCAGACCCACCATTATATTGATTTTTCCATTTGCCATCATAAGCAGGCGCCGCTTGAACGGCGCCTGCAAAAGTACAAGTTTGATTTCGAGCCGCTTTGCAATGGTTTGCAATATATCCAAATTGGGGACTCCGCCTTCATCGTTAACGGAAACCGATGACACAACAACGTCCCGAGCTGGTTTTCATTCCATGGAGCTGAAGCGGAATTTATCCGGATAGTGGATGCTTATGACTGGGATTTCTGTCGAATCCAGTATAATTACCAAACAGCATGAAGCTCAAGCAACCCACTTGCAAGGCTCCATGACATCAAATATCCATAAATTGAACCCTTTCATCATCCGGGTTGCACAATATCCCGGCTATGTACTATTCGACAGTTGGTACTCCTGGCCTTGATAAAGACCAATCCAATGATTTCAACGGGCAGGTTAATTCGTCCACTTTGAGTTTTCTGAGATACAACGTCCTTAACTACCTCAACGTTGCCGAGAACTATTCCACCATGGGCGGGCTTTTCGAAAGTTTAATCGACGACGCTGCCGTAAAAAGCTACTCAGCACGATTGTGGGAATTTTTCCGTGGCCTTTTTCATGTCAGTTTTTCAAAGATCTTTGACCTCTTCGATATTCAAGAGGATTTTCAAGCATATCTTGACACTTTAGAGCAAGCCTTGTCTGGATTTACACCATTTCAGGGGTGCGAAACTTGAGTATCCAATAATACTTTCCGATGTAAGGAAGCATTTTGAAAAATTATTCTCCACTGCTTTTCGTGACGTATTGGCATAGCAATAGACACAAAAATGGCGACAAGTGTTATACATCCCGATATCTTTGCTATAGATGCATCCGCACTCTTTGCGTTGTCCTTTATCCTTGATATTGACTTTTGGAGG
>JAABSS010000106.1 GCA_011390235.1 Desulfotignum sp. | reverse complement strand
TCCGCCACACCATGCCGGACACCATGTCATATCAAGTTTTAGCACGCAAATACAGGCCCCAGAGTTTTGGCGATGTGGTGGGCCAGTCCCATGTGACCACCACCCTTGTCAACGCCATTAAGCAGGACCGGATGGCCCATGCTGTTTTGTTCACAGGCCCCAGGGGTACGGGCAAAACCACCATTGCCAGAATTCTGGCCAAGGCCATGAACTGTAAAGGCGGTCCTACCCCAGCCCCCTGCAACCAGTGTAAAATCTGCACGGAAATCATCACCGGTCATTGTGCTGATGTGTTTGAAATTGACGGGGCCTCCAACAACAGTGTGGACCAGATCCGGGATTTGCGGGAAAACGTCATCTATATGCCGGCTTCCGCTTCTTTCAAAATTTATATCATTGATGAAGTGCATATGCTGTCCACAGCAGCCTTCAATGCCCTGTTGAAAACCCTGGAAGAACCCCCTGACCATGTTTTGTTCATTTTTGCCACCACAGAAGTGCATAAGATACCAGCCACCATTTTGTCCCGGTGCCAGCGCCATGATCTGGGCCGGATTCCGCTGGAATCCATATCCGGTCTGTTAAAAAACATCTGTGATAAAGAAGGCTTCATGGTCCAGGACCAGGGCCTGGATCTGATCGCCCGGGAAGCGGACGGGTCGGTACGTGATTCTTTGAGTCTTCTGGACCGGATTTTGTCTTTCGCACCGGATACCGACATCACCTATGCCATGGTAGCGGAAGCACTGGGTATCATAGACCGTAAACTGATGTCTGATATCATTAC
This sequence comes from Desulfotignum sp., assembly GCA_011390235.1. The sequence continues at coordinate 4,123 of JAABSS010000106.1, read as the reverse complement.
TGCCCTGGTTGAAAAAAATGGTTCCGCCCTCATCGCCCTGGTTGAAACCATCAATGACACCGGTATGGATTTGAAAAAATTTTATGGTGATCTCATTGTGCATTTCAGGAATTTGAACGTAATCAAACTCTGTGGTCCTGAGCATCCCGCCGTGAACATGACGTTCGCACAAAAACAGCAGATCCATCATATGGTATCTCCCCTGCCGGAGGGGTATCTGGAAATACTGCTCCAGGTACTTTTACACGAAGAATCCATGGTGAAATTTTCATCCCACACAAAAATCGCCATTGAAACGGTTCTGCTCAAACTGCTCCAGGTCCGGCCGGGTATGGTTCTGGATCAGATTATACAAAAACTGGATGCCCTTGCCCGGCAGATCGGCAAAAAATCAGCAGGCCCGGCATATGAAAAAACTGCTGAAACCGCTTCTTCCGGTGTGCATGAACCCCTTGCTGTCCAGCAAAATGCCTGTGCACCAGGCACTTCCCATCCGGTATCCGTGCCGGAAAACCGTATTTATACTGAACCTGAAGCACAGACCCGGGAACCTGAAAAAACCTGGCAGGGGTTTTTAACCCGGATTGAAAGCACGCTGCCGTATTTGTCTGCGCTGTTGTCCAAAGGGGAGGTCAAGGAACCAGCATCTGGTATCCTGGAAGTTTTTTTGCATAATTGCTCAGCTTTTGATAAGAACCGGCTGGAAACCAAACAACAAGAGCTGAAAAAAAACTGCCAGGCATTTTTGGGGAAACAATTGCACATCCAGGTGGTATCCCAAAACAGTCCTTTGCCCCAGGCTGCACCGGAAAAGGCGGAATTCAAGGCCAGGCAGGCAGCATTACATCATCCCCTGGTAAAAGAAGCACAGGAAATTTTCAACGGTGAAATTATCAATTATTAAATATCAGGAGTAACCCAATGAAAAATATGAACAATATGATGAAGCAGGCCCAGCAGCTGCAGAAAAAAATGCTCAAGGCCCAGGAAGAACTGGCATCCAAAACGGTTGAGGCTTCTGCCGGAGGCGGCATGGTCAAAGTGGTGGCCAACGGCAGCCAGAAAATTGAATCCATTGTTCTGGAAAAAGAAGTGGTGGACCCCGAAGATGTGGAAATGCTTCAGGATCTGATTCTGGCAGCGGTCAATGATGCCTTGAACAAATCCCAGGAAATGGTGTCCTCTGAGATGGGCAAACTTACCGGTGGGTTGAATATTCCCGGCCTATAGACCTGTGAGCCATTATCCCGATGCCATCCTGAAGCTGATCACCAGCTTTTCCACCCTGCCGGGAATCGGCAGAAAAACCGCGGAAAGGCTGGCCCTTCATCTGCTCCATGCACCGGATCATGAAGCAGCAACGCTGGCAGCCGACATCATTGAGCTGAAAAAATCCGTACGCATATGTGCCACCTGTTTTGCCCTCAGTGATCAGGAAAAATGCCTTATCTGCATTGATCCTTCCAGGGATCACGGGGTCATATGCGTGGTGGAAAATCCCGCAGACATGGCAGCCATTGAAAAATCAAAAGCATTTTCAGGATGTTATCATGTGCTGGGCGGGGCCTTGTCCCCCATTGACGGCATCGGCCCTGATGATATCCGGCTGGCAGAACTCTTTGGCCGAGCCGATCCCGGCCTTGTCCGGGAAATCATCATTGCCACCCGCACCAATGTGGAAGGAGAGGCAACCGCCGCATATATTATGGACCGGCTCAAATCCAGGCATATCTCCATCACAAGGATTGCTTCCGGGGTTCCCATGGGCGGTGATCTCCAGTATGTGGATCCCCTGACCATGCAAAAAGCAATGGAAAAAAGATATGGATACTGAACACAAAACCACGGATGATATTTTTACATGCCAATTGTGCGGCCAGTGCTGCAAAGGCTTTGGCGGTACCTATGTCACCGGCCGGGACATTGCAGAGATCTGTGCATATATAGCGGCTGATCCGGACACATTTGTGAGATCCTATTGTGACATGGCCGGTTCCAGGCCTGTATTAACCCAGGGCGTGGACGGGCATTGTGTTTTTTTTGATGCCCAAAAACAATGCACCATTCACCCGGTCAAACCCTGCATGTGCCGGACATGGCCATTTATTGAAACCCTGGTGGCCAACCCTGAGAACTGGGATGCCATGGCATCGGCCTGCCCCGGCATGAAGCCTTTGGTTTCCCCTGCTGATATCATGCGCATTGTGTCAGAAGAAATTGAAAAACGCAGAGTATCCTGTTCCGCCAAACTTTGACCTTTGCCTTTTCGCATCATTGGGAATTCATGCCGGCAAACTGGCGGGCAATGCTGTCCCGCTCATACACGATTTCCACCCGCCGGTTCAAGGCCCTTCCCCGGGGGGTGTCATTGGTGGCGACCGGGTGATAATGGGCATATCCTTCCGCAGATATATACTGGGGGGGAACACCGTTTGCCACCAAAAGCCGGACCACCATGGCTGCCCGTGCAGCAGACAATTCCCAGTTGGACGGGTACAGGGCAGAAGCGATGGGGGTACTGTCGGTATGCCCTTTTATCTTCATCTGGTAGGCCAGTTTGGAAAGTACGGAAGCAACTTTCTGCAGAATATCCAGCCCTTTTTCAGACAACCGGGTGCCTCCCTTGTTAAATATGAGCAGGTCCGACATGGTGATCACCACCCCGGCCTCGTTTTTTACCACACTGACCTCTCCGCCGAGTTTATTGAACAATACCAGTTCCCGGACTTCAGAAACGATGTCATCCAGCTCTTTTTCTATCATCCCCCCGAGTTCATCTATCTGCTGGATTTCACTGGGTTCTTCAGATGGTACCGCATGCATGGTCAGCCCTTCTCTGGTGCCGGCCTCCGGAATTGTCTGGGCGCCCAGGGCACTGCGCAAAGATTGTACCAGTTCCTTATAGGTTTCCTGCTGGGTGGTGCTCATGGCAAACAGCAGAACAAAAAAGCACATCAACAGGGTAACCAGATCAGCAAATGTGGCCAGCCAGGTGGCCTGTTTCCTTGGCTTGGCATCCTCATCCGCCAGTAAAGGCTGGACAGCCGGTTGGTTTCCTTCTGCTTTCGCGTCAGTATCTTCAGCCATGTGCTTTGCTCTTTTTTATAAAATTTAGGTGTTTTTTTCTTCTTTTTTGGTATCAGAAAGGTAAATGTTGAGCTTGTCTTCCATGAGCTTGGGGTGTTCTCCTTCCCGTATGGAAAGAATTCCTTCAAAAATAATGTTCATATTGGTGATTTCTTCTTCGTTTCTGCCCCGAAGCTTATCACTCATGGGAATAAAAAACAGGTTGGCCAGCACAGCGCCGTAAAAAGTGGTGATCATGGCCACTGCCATTTTGGGTCCGATGGAAGAGGGATCATCCAGATTGGCCAGCATCTGGATCAGCCCGATCAGGGTTCCCACCATACCGAATGCAGGTGCATACGCCCCCATGGCCCCGAATATCTCAGCACCGGTGTCCAGTCCCTTTTTGGTCAAATGCATCTGTTTTTGCATGATAGCGGCTATATCCATGGTTTTCACCCCATCCACCGTCATTTGCAGGGCCTGGGCCAGATAGGGATTCGCAGTGGTCTCAATATCACCCTCAATGGACAGCAGCCCACCTTTTCTGGCTTTATTGGAAATTTCCACCAGGTTTTCGATAATATCCTGGGGTTTTTCAATTTTAAAGATGAACACTTTCACAGCGGTTTTAAATACACCCAGAAACTGGGCCAGAGGATAACCGACCATGGTGGCGGCAAATGTTCCCCCCACTACCACAAGCACCGAAGGAATATTCACAAACATCATGATGCTGCCGCCCAGCAATATGGTACCCAGAACAAATCCTATTCCTGAAACAACCCCGATAAACGAAGCAATGTCCATTTTTTAAACCTTTATGTAGAGTATGTCATCCACAGGGAATTCCCTGTTGTATTGTATTATCTTGTCAATTGCCGTTCTGGTCAGCACGGTATCAGCACTGAACAGCTTGGTGCCGGCAGCAGTGAACAGGGCACACCCCAGGCGCATACCCGGCTCAAGCTGGCCTACCCCCACCCCCCGGATCTGGAAGGCATCAGATCCCATGTGCAGCAGGGCATATTTTTCAAGCCAGTTGACAACCAGGGGG
>JAABSS010000105.1 GCA_011390235.1 Desulfotignum sp. | reverse complement strand
GAAAACGGAAATACATAAGCTGCTGGATCTGATGGTGACTGCCGCAAAAATGATCCAGAAACACCGGCCTGATACCCGGTTTCTGGTCTCTGCAGCAGATGCAATTCCTGTGGAGAGCATTGAAACTGTCCTGGCATCCCATAAAGAAACTGGTTTGTTCACGCTGATCAGCGGCAGTCCCAGGCAGATTTTTGAACAGGCGGACATGCTCATTGCCGCATCCGGCACCATAACACTGGAAGCGGCCCTGTGGAAAATACCCACCGTCATTGTCTATAAAATGTCGCCGGTGAGTTTCAAGATTGCCAAAATTGTGGTAAAAGTAAAATTTGCCGGTCTGGCCAATCTCATTGCCGGCAGGCAGGTGATGCCTGAGCTGCTGCAGACAGAGGCCAGTTCCCAAAACATATGTGCAACCGCCCTGGATATGCTGGACAACCTGCCTGAATATTCCCGAAAACTTGCGTCGGTCCGACAACTGCTCGGCTCTCCCGGCGCTGCAGCACGGGCGGCAAAAATCGCCCTGGATCTTTTGGGACGAACCAATGCTGATGACCGGACAAGTCTGTATTTGACAAACACCAACAAACCTTATTAAAGTACCGTGACTATAATACACCTTTTGAAGGAAAGAATCGATTTTGATGACTTTTGAGATGACCCTGCTGATCATTTGTCTTGTATTATCCGGTTTTTTTTCATCTTCTGAAACCGCGCTTTTTTCCATTTCCAAGATCAAAGCACTTCATATAGCAAAAGACGGGTCCAGAACCGGGCATCTTATCCTGAAAATGAAACAGGATGCCCACACCCTGTTAACCACGATTCTCATCGGCAACAACCTGGTGAACATCGGAGGATCCGCACTGGCCACATCCATTGCCATCTCCCATTTTCAATCCAATGCCGTGGGCATTGCCACAGGGACCATGACATTTGTTATTCTGGTATTTGGAGAAATTTTTCCCAAATCCTTTGCCACCCAGCACAGCGTACTTGTGGCCAGGGGGGTTATTTTCCCTTTGTTCTGGCTCTCCAAGATCTTATGGCCCCTGATTCTGCTCCTCAACTTTATCCCCAAACTCCATGGAGCGGTCAACCCGAAATACCATGCCGTGACCGAAGATGAACTCATGACCATGGTGGAGGTGGTGGAGGAAGAAGGTGAAATCAAGGAAGCGGAAAAAGAATATATCACCAATATTTTTGAATTTGATGATACCTCCTGCTGTGAAATCATGACCCCCAGGGCTGACATGTATGTGGTGGATGTGGAACAGAAACCTGATATCCAGGCCATCTTGAAAACCGGATACTCCAGGATTCCGGTTATCGAAAACAGCATTGACAATGTCATCGGCGTCCTGCATCTGAAAGATCTGTTTGCCAGTTTTCAGAAACTGACCACATCTGAAGACAAAATCGGTTCCCTGGATATCAAAACCATCATGAAAAAACCCTATTTTATTCCTGAATCCAAAAAACTGGATTCTCTGCTCCAGGAATTCAAGGCCAAAAAAAGCCACATGGCAATTGTGGTGGATGAACACGGCGGGGTGTCCGGCCTGGTGACCCTGGAGGATGTGGTGGAGGAAATCATCGGGGAAATAATTGATGAAACCGACCGGCTGGTGCCGGATATCGTCCGTCTTAAGGGCAATAAGTGGCTGGTTGCCGGCAGGATTGATGTGGATGATCTGAACAAGGAAATTGATATTGGTATCCCGGAATCTGCAAGTTATGACACGTTTTCCGGTTTTTTTCTTGAGCAGATCGATCGGATTCCCCAGGCCGGAGAATCCATTATCATTGATAAATGGAGTGCAACCGTCAAAGATATGGACGGCAACCGCATTCAGTCTTTTATTGTTAAAAAAGAATAATTTCACACCAGAAACACCAGAAAGAAGAGAGATGAACATGGTGGATATTACCGCAGATACACAGCTTTTTTGTGTGCTCGGCAACCCGGTATCCCACTCCAAAAGTCCTTTGGTGCATAACCAGGCTTTTGCAGATAACAAAATAAATGCCGTGTATCTGGCGTTTGCGCCGCAAAATATAGCTCTGGCGATGGATGCCGTAAGGCAATTGCATATAAAGGGAGCATCCATAACCATTCCGTTCAAGCAAACCGTTATGCCCCATCTGGACTGGATAGATGAACAGGCCCGGACCATTGGTGCGGTCAATACCATTGTCAATCAGGAGGGCCGGCTGCTGGGATACAATACCGACAGCCAGGCGGCAATCCTTCCTTTGGCCCCTTTTGGTATTGCCAAAAAAAATATTCTGGTCATCGGGGCAGGGGGCGCAGCCAGGGCAGTGGCCTTTGGCATTCATTGCCAGAAGGGTTGTCTCACAATCACCAACCGGTCTGAAGACCGGGGCCGGGCTTTGGCCATGGCCTATGGTGCCCGATTTCTTCCCCTGAACAAACTCACCGGACCGGGGTTTGATATCATCATCAACACCACCGCAATGGGCATGGATCCGGATGCAGATGTTTTGTCCTGTCCGGCAGCGTGTCTTACCCCGGATACCGTGGTCATGGATGTGGTCTATTCTCCTTTGAATACCCGGTTGATCAGCATTGCCCGCAAAAAAGGGTGCACGGTTATTGACGGTTTGGCCATGTTTGTGGCCCAGGCAGCGGCCCAGTTTGTTTTGTGGACCGGGATTTCCCCGAATATGGAAAAAATGCGGCAGTCGGTTCTGGACCTTCTGAATTTTCAATCCTGTTAACCAAGGTATATTATTTTTTATGAAACAGATATCTTTCAGGCAGATTTCTGATAAAACCGTGACAATACCGGGATCCAAAAGCATTTCCCACCGCATGCTCATCTGTGCAGCACTGTCGGGTCAGACATCTTACATCAAAAATCTGCTCCACTCCCAAGATATTGATTTGACCATGTATGCATTATCCTGCATGGGGGCGGATATTACCAAAACCGGTTCTGACAGTATTTCTGTCACAGGTTTTTCCGGACACCCCGGGCCATATGGGGATCCCATTTATCTGGAAAATTCGGGCACCTCCATGCGGCTTATGGCAGGGATTGCCGGTCTGGGTGCCACCCCCTACACCCTCACTGGAAATGCACGCATGTGCACCCGTCCCATGAAAGAACTGCTGGATGCCTTAAACCAGATCGGCATTGATGCAGGATCCGACACCCCACAGGGATTTCCCCCGGTGACCATCCAGGGAAAAAGCCGGCAGGGGGGTGTGGTTCGTCTGGACTGTTCAAAAAGCAGCCAGTACCTTTCCGCTTTGCTCATGACAGGGCCTTTCATGGCACAGGGTTTGACCATAAAGCTTGTTTCACCACCGGTTTCTTCCCCCTACATTGATCTGACCCTGGATGTGATGAAACAATTCCAGGTGAATGCCCGCAAAACAGATGCCACCACCTATGAGGTCCCGGGCGGCCAGACCTATGTGGCCGGCAGCCATGCAGTGGAACCCGACCTGTCCAATGCCGGATATTTCTGGGCAGCCGCAGCTGTAACCGGGCAGAAAATCGGCGTGGAAAATATTGGTTCCGGGTCTTTGCAGGGAGATTTCAAGCAGATCTATATCCTGGAAAAAATGGGGTGTTCCCTGTTTTTTGAAGACAACAGCGTGGCAGTAAAAGGCAATGTGCTTTTTGCAGTGGATGTGGACATGTCCGACACCCCGGATGCAGTGCCGGCCATTGCCGTGGTGGCAGCCTTTGCCACAGGAACCACCAGGATCTTTAACATCGGTCATCTGCGGGAAAAAGAATGCGACCGCATCCATGCGGTTGCCTCACAGCTTGAAAAAATGGGCATCCGGGTATCCCAGGGAGAAGACTGGCTTGAGATCACCGGCGGAAAACCTGTTGGTGCTTTTATCAACACCTTTAACGACCACCGCATTGCCATGGCCTTTGCTGTTGCCGGCCTGGTGGTGCCGGGCATGCAGATAGAAAATGAAGCCTGTGTGGGAAAATCTTTTCCCGGATTCTGGGATGTGTTCGATGCCCTGTAATACAAAGACTTTTAAAAAAAACATGCCCATGAATACGGTTCTCATCGGATACAGGTGCTGCGGCAAATCCAGCGTGGGAAAAGTTCTGGCAGATATCATGTCCTGTGATTTTGTGGATACGGACAAGGTCATTGAACACCGGTACAAGGCCCCTGTTTCAAAAATAGTTGCAGATAAAGGGTGGCCTTTTTTCAGACAGGCTGAAACCCGGGTATTGGAAGAAATCATGCCAAAAAAAAATCAGGTCATTGCCACTGGCGGCGGCATTGTGCTGGCAGAAAAAAACCAGGCACTCATCCGCAATTTCGGCTGTGGTGTATGGCTTTATGCTGATGTGAAAACCATTGTACAGCGACTGTCATCAGATATGCAAAATCAGGCCTCACGCCCCAGATTCACCAGCCAGTCCCTGTTCACTGAAACCCGCAATACCCTGGCACAACGCCTCCCTGTATATGAAAAACTGGCCTGCATGCGCTTTGACACCACAGCGCGTCCACCAGAAGAGATTGCCTGGATGATAAAAAGGAGATTTGACCATGTCCGGATCTAGCTTTGGCAAGGCATTTCATATCACCACCTTTGGAGAATCCCACGGTCCTGCTGTGGGGGTGGTGATCCAGGGGTGTCCCCCCGGCCTGCCCATTGACGAAACCCTGCTCCAGGATGCGCTGGACAAAAGAAAACCAGGGCAGGGTATTGCCTCCACCCGGCGAAAGGAACCGGACATCCCGGTTATCTTGTCCGGCACCTTTAAAGGCAGAACCACCGGTACCCCCATTACCATCCTTATTACCAATACAGATGCAAAATCCACCGCATATACAGATATTGCCACTTTGTTCCGGCCGGGACACGGGGATTTCACCTATGAAAAAAAATACGGGATCAGAG
>JAABSS010000104.1 GCA_011390235.1 Desulfotignum sp. | reverse complement strand
CACAGCTGGCGCATGACCTGGGGGTGAAAACAGGACCCGTACAGGGGCCGGGGCCGCCGGATATCCAGGCTGAGCTTTGCCAGATCGGCCCCGATCTTATGGGTGATGTCGATCCCCTTTTCCAGGGTGTCGGTGAGCCGGGAGTCAAACTCCTCATCCCGGGAAAAATTGTACTCCAGGTACAGGCCGTGATCCTGGGCCGCTTTTTTTACTGCTGCCAGGCGCGCATCGTCTTTTGTCTCCAGATCGCAGCCGGTGATGTGCAGCCCGTCCAGGCCCCATTCCACGGCCAGGTCCATGAGCTGTAACAGATCGATCTCCTTGGGCCGGGGATCGGCCTGGATGCCCCAGTTCTGGCCCAGGCCCCACAGGTGAAGGGTATAGGTATGAAGTCCCAGTTTCATTCGCTTTTCCATGACATGCCTCCTGACAGGTTGTGATCAGACAATTCCAGTATACAGGCCGAATTGTTCTGCAACGATCATACCAGTACCCTGGATGTTGCAGCATATCGACCTATTGTCCGGCCCTTCATACCTTTTTTGTGCCGGGCAGATCAAATAATTTTTATTTCTGCATGCCGGCCATCAAAATTATTTGATGGTTCCCCCTTGCCAAGCTTATTTAAAAACGATACGGTTTTTTGACAGGTTCAGGCAATCTTCAAAGGAGAAGCCATGACCCGGAAACACTTTCTGAAACACCATCCAGAACAGACTTCGGCGGCCGGGGATCCGCACTGGATTTTTCTGACCCCGGCCCAGGCGGTGGATGCCGTTGCCCTGGATTTTCAGACCTACGGTCCGCAGCCGGATCTTTTCAGAGGTATCGCCCCCCTGATTCTGGGCACGCAATGCCGGATCGCCTCCCCGGACGCAACATGGAGCGGGGTGTCCGTATTTCGGAAAAACACATTTGACCGGGTGGAAAATCACCAGCTGGGGTTTTACCTGATTCATGTCCTGGAAACCGATCCCCCAAACCTGAATACCCTGGCCGATATCTGCCGGCAGGTGTTTCAGACACGGACCGTTGCCGGATATGACAGGGCCGGCACCATTTCAGGCATCTGGATCCGATCCCAGATGGACAGCTTCATCTGCTGCCAGTGCGGACAATGCTGCCGCACGCTGGATTACGAAACCGGGTGTGAAGAATCCGATATCCAGCGCTGGCGGAACAGGGGGCGAACCGACATCCTGGCCTGGGTCCAACAACGGAACGCGGGGCCGAGCGCCTCGGGTCCAGCTTACCGGATCTGGGTGGATCCGGACACCGGAGAAATCCCCCAAACCTGTCCCTGGCTTGCCCCCTGCCCGGATCATGCAGACCGGTTTATGTGCACGATTCACGAGATCAAGCCCGAGGTCTGCCGGGAATACCCCTATACAACCAAGCACGCCGTCATGACCGGATGCAGCGGACGCTTTGCCGCCCGAACCAACCACCTGTTTACAAAAAATCATGATCCGGAGGAATGACATGCGATATCTGCTCATCATCTGTCTGATGCTTTTTCCAAGCACTGCATCAGGATTCAACTGGTCAGACACTCCCAAAGAAAAAAAGCTGCTGTATGTTAATGCTGCCGGCCTGGCTGTCATCACCGGCTGGGGGATTGTCAACTGGGATTATTTTTCCACCGCACCGTCCGCTAAAAATGAAGGCTGGTTTGCCGGCCACACCAAAGAGGGCGGTGCCGACAAACTGGGGCATTTCTACGCCAGCTATGCCCTGTCTCATTTTCTCGGGCATACATTTGAAACCTGGGGGTATTCTCAAAAACAGGGACTCAAGCTGGGGGCGTTGTCCTCTTTTACCATCATGAACTGGATGGAACTGGGAGATTCCTTTTCCGACTATGGGTTTTCCTATGAAGATTTTGTCATGAACGCTCTGGGATGTGCCACAGCCTATCTCATTGGAACCCGGCCGGAACTGGATAAAAAAATTGACTTCAGAATCGAGTACCGGCCCCGTTTTGATACGGCCGATGTTTTCACCGATTATGAACGCCAGAAATTTCTGGTGGCGCTCAAGCTGGACGGGTTTGACCAGGTCACCCACCCGCTGCTCAAATACCTGGAACTGCACGTGGGATATTACGCCCGGGGATTTTCATCCAAAGGCACGCCCAAGCGGACCCTTTATGCAGGTATCGGTATAAACCTTTCCCGGATACTGAACAAATTTTCATTGAACCGGCTGTCCACCCTGGCCGAGTTTGTTCAGGTCCCGTATACCTATAAAGCATTTGAAACCGATCGCTAGCACATAATCCTTTGCCGCCGGATGAAAAAACAGTATAATTCAAAATCATCAATAACCTTTTACCCAAGGAGATCCCCATGTTCAACAAAACCGTTCTCACACTGCTCGTTGCCGCACTGTTTATCAGCGGATCGTTGTTTTCCCATACCGCCATGGTTCATGCCGAAGAATTTTCAGCCGATATCGTCACAGACATGCACACCGGCAGTGTCAACGGAAAGATCTATTTCAAAAACACTCAGTTGAACCGCAGCGACATGATGGGAATGATCAACATCGTCAAGTACCCTGACGTGTATCAGCTTTTTACGGGCACAAAAAAATACCATGTATCAAATGTGACAGAACTTGAAACGGATGATCCCATGGCCGGGATCACTGATTTTAAAGCGTGGGCAACGGAAAATGATCTCAAAAAGACCGGAACCGAATCCCTTGAGGGATTTGACTGCGATATTTATGAAGGCACCATTGAAGTGGATGAAGAGACCGGAGAAACCGCGCCCATGAAAATCTGGCTTTCCAGAAAGCTGCAATATCCTTTGAAAACCGAAACCCTGATGCCGGCCCCGGTGGGCAGTGTTGTCAGCGTGGTCAAAAATATCGAAACCGGCAAACAGCCGGCCCATCTGTTTGAAATCCCTGAGGGTTATACACAGGCCGACACCATGGAACAGGCCATGGGAATGCCGGATATGAGTCAGTTCTCCGAAGGGCAGATGCCCACGGGAGAACAGATGGAAAATATGATGAAACAGGTTCAGGAAATGATGAAAAACATGCAACAGCAATAACAAGGAGTCGTCATGAGAATCATACCGCAGAAGATCATGTGTGCCGTTGATTTCAGCGAGTTCACCAACCTGACCCTGTCCTATGGCCAGGCCCTGGCAAAAGAGTACGGCGCGCAACTCACCTTGTGCCATGTGGTGTCCAACATGGTGCTGATGTCCTCTGCCGGACAGGCCTATATCGCGTCTGAAAAAATCGAGGCGGAACGGCGGCAGGATGCGGCATCCCGGCTGGAAGAGATCGCAAAAACCCTGGATATGGATTGTGACACCCTGGTATCCACGGGACATCCGGCAGATGAACTGGCCCGGATCGCAGAAGAGACCGGCGTGGGCATGGTGGTGGCCGCCACCCACGGGGGATCGGGCGTTAAACGGTTTCTGGTGGGGTCGGTCACGGAACGACTGGTAAAGATCCTGACCTGTCCCGTGATGGTGCTCCACGGGGATGCGGAGCCCGACGTTCTGCCCGGAGACAGAAAAATCCTGGTGAACAAAATCCTGGTGGGATGCGATTTTTCCCCGGACTCGGGTCTGGCGTTTCAGTACGGCCTGAGCCTGGCCCAGGAATTTGAAACCGAGCTGTTTCTGGCCCATGTGATCCGGCCCACGGAACATGTGGAATTTTCCAGTGCCGATTATATCAAGGTGCAGGAAGGGGATTACCTGGGCTGGAACCGGACCGATTACCTGGGACTGACCAGGCATGCCAACGAGCCGGACGTACAGCGCAAAGACGCATTGAAAAAACGGCTGGAACGGCAGCTGGAACGGATGGTGCCCGAAGAAAGCCGGCACTGGTGCACCCCTGTCACCGCGGTCCTGGAAGGAGAGCCTTACCAGGAACTGCTGTCATTTGCCAAAAAAAATCAGGTGGGCCTGATCGTTTTAGGGGTCCGGGGTCACAGCCTGCTGGAGAAATTTCTGGTGGGGTCCACCACCGACCGGGTGATCAGCCGGTCGGACTGCCCGGTCCTGGCGGTCCGGCAGACCGATACCGGCACGGAATAAAAAATGCATGTCGTTTTGGGGCTTGGCATGATATATATCCAGACAAAATAACAACGAATGAACATATATTTATGTCTAAGGAGCTGGCTTATGTCTGGATTCACCCCGAACGCGCGCCCCCTTCTCATCGGCAGCCTGCCCCTGGAGGACCATTCCAAAGCCCTGGACATGGTGTTTGCGCACACCCCGGAGATCCCTTTGTGGGTGCAGCTGCCAAAATTCAGGGAAGAAGGAATGATCCGTCAGTTCATGGACGGGCTTCCGGGCGTTGCTGAAAAAGAGGGCACCTGGTTTATCGACACCAAAAACCCGGCGTTTGACGAGCAATTTGTTCAATTTTTTGAGGACTATCTTTCCCTGACCGAGCCGGACGCGGATTTTCAGGCATCCCGGTTCGCGTTCACCCCTTTGACCGGCAAGGGTTTTTCACATTTTCTTGAACGGGTGGACAAAGACCCCGGCCGGTTTGCCGCGCTCAAAGGCCAGGTCACCGGGCCCATCACCTTCTGCACCGCGGTCAAGGATGAAAGGGAGCGGGATATTTTCTACAATGACCAGTTACGGGATGCGGCAGTAAAGCGCCTGGCCATGAATGCCAGATGGCAGGCAAAGGAGTTTGCCAGACGGAGCGCCACTCCCATTGTTTTTCTGGATGAACCGGCTTTGGCCGGATTCGGCACCTCCGCCTACATCACCATCACCCGGGCTGACGTCCAGGCCTGTATCGATGAAATCGTTCAGGAGATCCATGCGGAAAACGGCCTGGCCGGGGTTCATGTGTGCGCCAACACCGAGTGGGACCTGCTGCTGGACACATCCATCGACATCATCTCTTTTGACGCGT
>JAABSS010000103.1 GCA_011390235.1 Desulfotignum sp. | reverse complement strand
GGACAATGTCCTCCAGAAGGCTGGTTTTGGTTTCTTTGTCCTTGTGGTCTACAAATTTAATTTTCATCAGTTCCGCCGCATCCAGTGCTGTTTCAATTTCTTCCAGCAGCGCCGGAGTCACCCCTTTTCGGCCCACCAGGGCTCCGGGGTTCAAATGGTGGGCAAGCCCCCGCAGGTATTTGCGCTGGGCACCGGTTAATTGCATCACGTGTTTTTCCTTACGTCTGAATTTTTAAAAATATCACTATACCACAGGTCAGAACCCATGAACAGATCAAGATAAACCTTAAACCTGAAACCTGGATAATTGACAAACAGGCAAATTCACTTATTTTTAGTACAGTTCCACGGTACCAGTCTTTTACATAATTTTGCATGGGATTTAACCAAAAAAAAACCCTGGAATACAAAACAACTTTTTGTGTAAAAATGTGTTTGAGAAAACTTTTTTCAAGGAGAAAATATTATGTCACAGGTCACCATAACCGTAAACAATATGAGTTGCAGCCATTGCTCAGGCATGGTCAAAAAAACCCTGGAAGACATTGCAGGGATTTCTGATGTTGTTGTGGATCTTTCCGGGAAAAAAGCATCTTTTTCTGTTACCAAAGACGATTTGGTGGATCAGGCAGTGGCAGCAGTCACACAGGCCGGGTACCCGGCATCCAGATAAACTGCTGCCCGAAAGGTATGGACAAAATCACAACAGCCCTGACAGATCAAAACTGTCTGAACTGTTGATGGTCAGGATAAACCGCTTTAAAAGCTCTTTGTTAAAGCAGTGGGACATACCCTGGTCCCGCAGGCGCATCCTGGCTTCCACCCTTTTTTGTGCTTCTTCTTCCAGCATTTCTTTTTCCCGGAGCCGCCTGAGCTTTGCATCATAATCATCCCGTACAATAGTTGTCACCGGGACCCGTTGATTTTCCCTGGCCTCAGCTTCAAATTTCTGCAGTGTTTCCAGATAGGGATTATCTCCTGACATGATCTTAAGGGCCTCAAACGGACTTTTGGCTGGCTTGTACGGCCGTCTGGACGTCAGTGCATCAAACACATCAATAATATGACAGGCCTTGGCCAGCACCGGAATCTGGTCTTTGCACAGTTCCCTGGGATAGCCGCTGCCGTCTTCGTTTTCATGGTGATATAAAATCATCTGCATAAAGGATCTGAGCAATTTTGTTTCAAACAGCAGGCTGGTTGAATAGGCTGTATGGGACTGTATGATTACATATTCCAGATTATTGAGTTTTCCCGGCTTGTTGATCACGTTCCTGGGAATTTTTACCTTGCCGATATCATGAAGGAACCCGGCCACTGCCGCCTGGATCATAAACTCTTTTAACGCGGCTTTTGTGGAGACCGGAAAAAGATCCTGGTTGAAATTGATAAATGTGGCCATCAGCCATCCCACTTTGATGGAATGGGTATGGGTTTCATAGTCATGGCCCACCAGTTCGGCAATGCCCCCTAAAGATGCAATGCTGGAAATATAATCAACAGCCCGGGTAATCAGGTGCTGAATGTTTTCCACCATATTGTGACTTGCCTGGTGGGAGGCAAAATTACTGTGAAAGGCTTCCTGGACAACCTCTGTGGACAACCCGATCAGGGCAGCACTCTTTTTCCTGTCATCTATTTCATCATGCTTTAATATGAATTCGAGGTTGTTTTTAACATATTCATTATAGTTTTGCCTCTGGTTCCTGTGGATATAAACCACCTCCCAGGCACGCAGCAGATCCAGCAGCCGCTGCCTGGGAATAGAAGAGGAATCTTTAAGAAGACAGCGGAACCGGTATTTGCCGTCTTTTTTGGTATCATTTCGCTCAAAAAGGGCAAAATCAGCAAGAGAATCCGGATTGATGGACAACGGATCAATGGGCACAAATGAACTCCCATCATCAATATATTCCGCAGCTGTATCCATGTCTTTACCTCATTTATATGAAAGCCATCAGCCGTCAGCCATCAGTACTCAGCTAACAGCTTTCCTATTTTGTTGTGCCCGTCAGGGCATGGGGGCTATTAAAGATATCCAAATAACCAATTTGCCATTTGCCCAATTATGGCAATACCCGTATATAACAGTATATTTGTATCAGGAACCTTGATCTGTGTAAAGACCTGGCATGCGATCAGACAAAACGATTGTGTGTAAATGTGACGCAAGTCTTATGCACCAAGCCCCCTGGGGGTGCCTTGTGGCCGGACCGTCAGATCCCAATCTCGGGCCGGGCGCAAGGCACCCCCAGGGGGCGGGATGCGATCAGCTGAATGCGATCAACCGAACAGATAATCTGATTACCTTCACCTGCTGTGTGTAATCATTTCATAGGTAAATGAACAAGAGATCAGCGGTACATGCCCTCGATGACATCTGCAAACCTTTCATGGACAATCTTGCGCTTGATTTTCATGGTAGGGGTGACCTCTCCGTCTTCTTCATAGAGGCGTTTGGGCAGAAGAGTGAATTTGCGGATGTTTTCCACCCTGGCCAGGGTCTGGTTCACGGCCGTCACTTCTTTATCAATAAGATCAACTATTTCCGGGCTTCCGGTCAGGTCCCTGTAAGTGGAAAACTGAATCTTGCGGTCCTGGGCATACTTGGTCACATTGTCTTCATCAATCATGATCAGGCAGGTCAAAAATTTTCTGCGGTCCCCTATAACCACAGCATCATTGATGTAAACACTGGCCTTGAGCTTGTTTTCAATATACTGGGGGGTGATGTTCTTGCCGCCGGCCGTTACTATGATATCTTTTTTGCGGTCCGTTATTTTTAAAAACCCGTCTGCATCCATTTTCCCCACATCACCGGTGAGCAGCCAGCCGTCTTTTATGGTCTGGGCGGTTGCATCCTCCCCTTTGTAATACCCTTTGAACACCCCGGGAGATCGCACCAGGATTTCGCCGTCTTCTGCAATTTTAATATCAGTGCCCGGCAGGGCAGGTCCCACAGTGCCGAATTTGACCCGGCCTTCCGGTGACAAGGTGGTAACGCCGGTGCCTTCTGTCTGGCCATACCCCTCAATCAGGTTCATGCCGATGGACTGGAAAAAGCGCAGCACCTCCTGGGAAATAGGCGCTGCTCCGGAATAGGCCACCCGTATCCGCTCAAATCCCAGCCGTTCTCTGAGTTTTCGAAACACTGCAAAATCAGCCAGATAAAACAGGCATTGCAGATACAGCGGCACCGGTAAAAAGTGCATAACCTTATCCGCCCGGTGTTCTCCGATTTTCAGGGCTGCCCTGAAAACGTTCCGCTTGAACCAGTCCGCATCCGCCATTTTGATCATGACATTGGAATAATATTTTTCCCAAATCCTGGGCACAGCATACCCCACAGTGGGGGACACCTCCATCATGTTGTGCATTACCGTGTCCGGCTTTTCTACAAAATTGACCGTATAGGCATACCGGATCTGGATGAACACGGTGAACAGGCGTTCAAAAATATGGCACAGGGGCAGAAACGACAATACCTGGTCTGTATCATAGACCGGGTTGGCAGCGGCCACGGCATCCGCCATCCAGGTGACATTGGCGTGGGACAGCATGGCCCCCTTTGGCGGGCCTGTGGTGCCTGAGGTGTAGATGATCACGGCTGTGTCTTCTGTGGTCACCTGCTCGGCCCTTCCGGAAAACAGGTCGGGGTTCTGTTTTTGCATCCGGGCCCCTTTTTCCAGAAAATCTTCAAAAGTGGTGACCATGGCATCGGAAAACCGGGTCAAACCCCGGGTATCCCAGATAATGATCTGCTTGAGCAGGGGTGTCTGGTCCCGGAAATGCAGCCACTTGTCCAGTTGTTCCTCATTTTCCACAAACAAAAATTTTGCATCACTGTGGGACACCACATATGACACCTGCTGCCAGGCATTGGTGGCATAGATGCCCACAGACACGCCCCCCACACATTGTATCCCCAGATCCGCCACCACCCATTCCACTGCATTGTCTCCGATGATGCAGGCGGTATCGCCTTTTTCCAGTCCCATGGACACCAGGGCACACCCGATTTTCTGCACCTGGTCGTAAAACCGGTCAAAAGAAATATCATGCCACAGCCCCAGTTTTTTGGTACGCAGGGCCACGTTTTCAGGATTGTTTTTTACGGTCCGGGAAAATACCCGGGGGACTGTATCAAGATTTTTCAGTTTCATCGCCATGCCTTTTTGCGCTTCCACCGCTGAAATCCTTTGGCAGATGTTTCTGATTTAATACCCAGGTAAAATTCCTGGACATCCTTGTCATTCAAAAGATCTTCAGACCTGCCCTTCATGACAAACCGCCCGTTTTCCAGAATCAGGCCGATGTGGGAAATGGACAGGGCCATGCGGGCATTCTGTTCCACCAGCAGAATGGTGGTGCCTTTCTGGTTGATCTGCCGGATAATGGAAAAAATTTCCCTGACCAGGATGGGAGACAACCCCAGAGAGGGTTCGTCCAGGATCAGAAGCCGGGGTCTGAGCATCAGTGCCCGGCCGATGGCCAGCATCTGCTGCTCCCCGCCCGAAAGGGTCCCGGCCCATTGGCGGGTCCGATCAGCCAGCACCGGGAAATAGGCATATACCTGTTCCATATCCCTGCGGATACCGGACCGGTCAGTGCAGGTATATGCCCCCATTGTCAAATGTTCCTCAACCGTGAGTTCCTCAAAAATTTCCCGCCCCTCAGGCACATAGGCGATACCCTGGCGCACAATCCTGTCCGTGTCCCACCCCTGGATGGGGATGCCGTCATATTCAATGGCGCCCTTGTCCGGCTGGTCCTCGATCAGACCCATGATGGTTTTAAGAACAGTGGATTTTCCAGCACCGTTGTTGCCTAATATAGCGGTGATGCCGCCCTCTTCCACGGAGAAAGACGCGCCCCGGATGGCATAGACCAACCCGTAGTAGGTCTCGATATTCTTAACCGACAGCAGATGGGCCATCCTGATCCTCCTC
>JAABSS010000102.1 GCA_011390235.1 Desulfotignum sp. | reverse complement strand
CGTTACCGGCAGGTTTCCCGCAACCACCCATTATAAAAGCCATGTTCATGACATTGCCGAACGTTATATGGACACGGTGGTGGTCCGACCGGTAATGTATCTGTTTGATAAACTTCGGTGGATTCAGCACGGGGACATCCACCTGTATATCGGGTATATTCTGCTGGCTATAATATTGCTGCTGTTTTTCATATAAACAACCGACACAGAAAGGTTTTGTCATGGAATCCATTTTACTCTGGCTGGCGGCCATTTTTCTGGCCCCGTTTTTTTCAGCCGTAATTCTCAAGGTCAAGGCATTTTTCGGCGGCAAAAAAGGACCGCCTTTGCTGATCAATTATTACACCTTGATAAAACTGTTCAAAAAAGGATCGGTTTACAGCAAAAGCACGACGCCCGTGTTCAAGATGGGTCCGGTTGTTTCCTGTGCCACAGCCGTGACCGTGCTGTTATTTTTGCCCATCGCCGGCCATGAACCGGTTTTTTCATTCAACGGGGATGTGATTCTTATTTTATACCTCATGGGGCTGGGCCGGTTTTTCACCATTGCCGCTGCCATGGACACGGCATCGCCTTTTGAAGGCATGGGCGCGGCAAGAGAAGCCTATTTTCCCATCATCTGTGAAGCAGCCATGTTCATGATCTTTATCTTTTTTTATCGGATGACCGGCGAACTTTCCTTGTCCGCCTATTTTGCCGGCACCGGCAGCCTTGGCTTGTGGCAGCTCGCAGGTGCGCCGCTGCTGTTCATTGTTATTGCCTTTTTCATTATCCTGCTGACGGAAAATTCCCGTGTACCGGTGGATGATCCTGCCACCCACCTGGAATTGACCATGATCCATGAAGTCATGGTGCTTGATCACAGCGGGCCTGATTTTGCCCTGATCGAGCTGGGGGCTTTCTGCAAGCTGTTTTTCTATGCTGCCATTACCTCACAGCTGATATTTCCTTTTGATACAGGGATACCCGGCCTGGGCCTGGTGCTGTTTCTGGCGGGACTGCTTATTGTATATAAAATTGTGGGGGTTGTGGAATCAGTCATTGCCCGTTACCGCATGGACAAGGTGCCGCAGTTTGTGCTGACCTCCTTTGCCCTGGCTTTTTTTGCAACCATCATTACCCTGGAGTTGATCACATGATACTGAATACAGTTAATATACTGTCCTCACTGGTGCTGCTGTCAGTGTTGTTTGCCTTTGGTTCCAGCCGGATTCCGGCATTGATCAAGGTGATCGCCTTTCAGGGCATTGTGGTTTCCATTGTCCCGTTTTTCATCGGCCATGACATGGAAACCGGCGGCATGATTTTCACTGTTGCCACCCTGATCATCCGGGGCATTCTTATCCCTTTGAGCATTCACATTGCCATAAAAAAAGTGGCCATTCAAAGAGATGTCTTTCCTGTTATCGGATACCATGCATCCATTTTCTGCGGTCTGGGATTGATCGTGGCGGCCACGGTCATCAGCCGCCAGCTCAATATTCCCTCCATCAGTGATTCCCGGCTGTTATTTCCCACCGCCATCTCCCTGCTTGTGACAGGGATGTTTCTGCTCATGGCCAGAAGAAATGCCATTGCCATGGTCATCGGGTATATCATGCTGGAAAACGGGATCTATCTCATGGGTACCACCTTTTCTGTGCGGGCCCTGCATATTGTTGAATTCGGCATCCTGCTGGATGTGCTTGCCGGGGTCATGATCATGGCTGTTATCCTGCAGAATATCAAACAGACCTTTGATGATGTTGATACCACACTTTTGAGAACCTTAAAGGAATAGGGGCTGTCACATGGTTGAAATTGTATTTCTCACACCTTTTATAACCGGTCTTCTGGCTTTTGTTCTGCCCAGAACCATGGGGCGGCAGCTGCTGGTTGTGACAGGGGTTGTTCATCTTATACTGTCTTTGCTTTTGTGGAAAAACAGACCCGATGCCATTTTTGCCGGTTATTTTGCAGTAACGCCCGAAGGACTGCTGTCTTTGCTGGTGATTTCTCTGCTGTTTTTTTTGATTTCCATTTATACCATAACCTATCTAAAGCTCAGCAACCTGAAGGCTGAAAATGTTTTCACCGGGTTTATGCTCTTGTTTTTGTCCACCATGACCATGGTGACCCTGTCCGATCATATCATGGTACTGTGGATTGCCATTGAAGCCACCACCCTTGCCAGTGCCCCTTTGATTTATACCCACAGGTCCGGCGCGTCCCTTGAAGCCACCTGGAAGTATGTACTCATATGTTCGGTGGGGATAGCCATGGCCCTGCTGGGATCTTTGTTCCTCACCCTTGCCATGGACCTTGCCAAAGTGGATGTGCCCATGTCTTTTTCCGCGCTAACACCGGTGGCAGAACTGCTGGATCCCGTCTGGCTCAAGGCGGGATTTGTCTTTATCCTGGTGGGATACGGCACAAAGATGGGCCTGGCCCCCATGCACACCTGGCTGCCCGATGCCCACAGCGAGGCCCCCAGTCCGGCCTCGGCCTTATTATCCGGGGTTTTGTTGAACTGTGCCTACCTTGGCATCTTTAAAACAAACAAGATAATGGTGGCAGCAGGTCTGGGTGATTTTTCCGGTACCATTCTCATGGTGTTCGGACTGGTATCCATTCTGGCGGCAGCCACCTTTATTCTCAAACAAAATGAATACAAAAGAATGCTGGCCTATTCCAGTATTGAAAACATGGGTATCATCGCATTCGGTACCGGTATCGGGGGTATCGGCGTATATGGTGCCATGATCTGTATGATCCACCACAGCCTGATCAAATCTTCTTTGTTTTTATCATCAGGCAATATCCTTTTGGGATACGGGCACCGCCTGATCACAGACACCGGAAACCTGGCCGGCCGGATGCCCAAAACATTCGTGGCCTTTTTTGGCGGATTTGCAGCCATTTCAGGGTTTCCGCCATTCGGTATTTTTATCGGGGAATTGTTTATCATTGTGGGGGCTTTCAAGGCGGGGCATTATGCGGCAGCCGGTATTTTTATCGCAAGCTTATGCGTGATCTTTGCCGGGTTTGCAAACCAGGTCATGAAGATTTGTTTCAATGATGCACCCCGGACCACCCCGTTTGAGGAAAAAGCCGGCCTTGTCTGGCCCCAGTATATTCTTTTGCTCACCTCTTTGATACTGTGCTTTTTTATTCCGGATGCATTGTATCAGACCATTGTTGATGCCGTGAATGCCATCGGCGGAGGACTTCAATGACACAGTTTTTAGAGATTCCTAATGGCGGAAAAGTCCGCCGGGACACCATTCCCCATTTTGATTTTGCCGTTTTTTGTGACAATGCCCTCAGCATCATAAAAAACGGGGGCAAAGTGGTGCATTTTTTTGCTTATGAAGACAATGATACGGTAAAATTTCTGGCGGTACTGCGCACGGATGTCCTGCTGGCGGCCGGATGTGATGCCCCCCGATCTTATTCCTCTTTGACAAAGACATGTGAGGTGTTTCATCTGTTTGAAAGGGAAATTGCCGAGCAGTTCGGGATAAGGCCCGAAGGACACCCCTGGCTGAAAATGGTGCGGTATCATGAAAATCTGCGCCAGGTGCCGGATGTATTCGGCAATGATTACACCGAAGATATCCCGGGCAATTATGATTATTACCGGGTGGCAGGGGATGAAATTCATGAAGTGGCAGTGGGCCCGGTGCATGCCGGTGTGATTGAACCAGGGCATTTCAGATTCAACTGCATCGGGGAACGGGTGCTGCACCTGGAAATCCAGCTGGGATACCAGCACAGAGGGGTGGAAAATCTTTTTCACACGGCAAAGGCCAAACAACTGCCTGTCCTGGCTGAAAACATTGCCGGTGATACCACCATCGGCCATGGCCTGTGCATGGCCCAGGCAGTGGAAGCCCTGGCATCGGTTCAGGTGGATGAAGGGGCAAAGATTATCCGCACCATTGCCCTGGAGCTGGAGCGGCTGGCCAATCATATCGGTGATCTCGGGGCTTTGTGCATGGATGTGGCATTTCTGGCGCCGGCCAATTATTTTGGCAGGATCCGCGGGGATTTTTTAAACCTGTCTTTGCTGCTGTGCGGCAACCGGTTCGGCAAAGGACTGGTCAGACCGGGCGGGGTAAGGTTTACCCTTGATGATGATATCCGGAAAACCCTGGATGAACGGATCAAAGAATTAAAACCCCAGGTGGAACATGTATTGGAGTTGATCTTTTCCGCTTCCACTGTCAGGGCCCGATTTGAAGGATGCGGCCGTGTCAGCACAAAAGATGCGGAACATCTGGGCCTGGTGGGACCTGCGGGCCGGGCAAGCGGCATCGCCTATGATGCCAGGCGCTGTTTTCCCACAGAGCATTACCCCCATCTGTCAATTCCCGAGAATCCAAAGCCTGCCGGAGATGTTTTTGACCGTGCAATGGTACGGCGCGATGAGGTGCTGCAGTCCATAGGTATCATTCAGTCATTGATTGACAAACCTGTAAATACGCAGCCGGTGGAAGAAGGTACCCGGACATTGCAGGCCCTGGCACCGTTCTGTTTTGCTGTAACCGTAAACGAAGGCTGGCGGGGTGAAGTGTCCCATGCCGTTTTGACCGATGATTTCGGCAATATTTTACGGTACAAGGTGAAAGACCCTTCTTTTCACAACTGGAACGGACTTGCCATGGCACTGCGGGACACCAGATCGA
>JAABSS010000101.1 GCA_011390235.1 Desulfotignum sp. | reverse complement strand
CCTGTAATTATCCCAAGGAAAAACCAGCGGTATTTTCCCGGTACCGGGGCAGGCCCCTCATCCGGAAAACAGCGGATCCAGATATGGCAAAAGCATGTGCAGATGCCTGTCCCCAGGATGCCATTGATGCAGGCAAAAAGAAAATCGACATGGGACGCTGTATTTTCTGCGGCACCTGTGAACGCATCTCCGGGGGAGAGTTTGTGTCATTTACCAATGATTTTGAAATATCCACTGCAAAAAAAGAACATTTGTTGACCGACGGAGACCTGCCCTC
>JAABSS010000112.1 GCA_011390235.1 Desulfotignum sp. | reverse complement strand
TTTTCCGGACTGTCTCATGTTCTGGTGCAGACCAGAAAAGACCAGGACCGGTTTGAAGCTTTGGGGCTTTCCAAAGAACGCCTGACACTGGCCGGCAACATCAAATTCGATCAGCCCCTTCTGGTTCTGGACCAGACACAGAAAGCAGCGCTTAAGGCATGGTTTGGTATCCAGAAGACCGACATGCTCTGGATAGCCGGCTCCACACATCCGGGAGAAGAAAGTTTGCTTCTGGCGGTTTTCCAGCAGGTGCAGCAGACAGTTCCCGGCCTGAAACTGGTTGTGGCACCTCGGGACCCGTCCAGATGCGCACAGGTGGCAGATACCATGGCCCGCCAGGGATGCCGGCCCGGGCTGCTTTCCATGACCCTGCATCAGCCGGACCATACACCGGTGATGCTCCTGGATTGCCTCGGGGTGCTGTCATCTGCCTATGCTGTGTGTGATGCTGCGTTCATCGGCGGGTCCCTGGTTGCTTTTGGCGGACACAATCCTCTGGAGCCGGCCATGTTTAAAAAACCGGTAATGTTTGGTCCTTATATGGATGATTTTTCAGGTATTGTGGAACTGCTTTTAGACCAAAAAGCTGCCTGTCAGGTGCCGGACAAGGACGGTCTTGCCCGGGCACTTCAGATGCTGCTCACCCGGCCCGGCCTGGCTGCAGATATGGGGAACCGGGCATTTCAGGTGTGTGAGAAAAATGTGGGGGCAGTGGACCGCACCCTGGACAGATTCTGCCTTCTGGGCCTGGAGAACAGCAATGTTTAAGGCCCTTGAAAAAAAAATAATCCAGGTTTCCGGGCAGCACTACCACCCAAAGCCATTGTCATTTGAAGGTCTGCTGGTGGCTGCTTCATATATCTATGGCGCAGGGGAATCTTTCAGAAACCGGTTATACCGCTCCGGATGTCTTGGTCAAAAACGCCTGCCCTGTCCGGTGATATCGGTGGGCAATATCACAGCCGGCGGAACCGGAAAAACCCCGATGACCATATATCTGGCAGACCTGCTCACAAGGCTGGGCAGAAAACCGGTGGTTATCAGCCGCGGATACAAAGGCCGTCTGAAAACACAAGCCGCTGTTGTGGGCAATGGATGCGACCTGTTTCTGGATGCGGATCAGGCCGGAGATGAGCCCCATATGATGGCCCTAATGAAGCAGTTTCCCGTGGTGGTGGGAAGAAACCGGTACCAGGCAGGCCTGCTTGCCCTGGACCGTCTGTCCCCGGATATCATGGTGCTGGATGATGGATTCCAGCATATCCGGCTGAAAAGAGATATTGATCTTCTGCTCATGGACCATGACCAGTCTTTTGGTAACGGCCGGATGCTGCCGGCAGGACGGCTTCGGGAACCTGCTGCCCGGGCCTTTGCCCGGGCCCATGCCGTAATTCTCACCCGGTGCCCGGACACCAGCCTCCAAAAACCCCATCCTGTCTCCTGTCTGGCCCCGAATCTTCCTGTGTTTTATACCCGTCACCACCCATATCTGTCCGCCTGGATTTCCGGGCAGGACCGTAAGCCTCCCACCGGGCTGAAAAGCTTGAAAGGCCTTCGTGTCATACTGTTTTCCGGAATAAGCGACAACCATTCCTTTTATCGGACAATCCAGAACCTGGGAGCCAGAATACTGGATCATCTTGAATTTGCAGATCATTACCGGTATAAGGGGGCAGATATCCGCAAGATTCAGGATCGGGCGGTGTCTTTGGGAGCACAGGTATTGGTTACCACCCTGAAAGACTGGGTAAAACTGGACCCCCGAAAGAAATGGGTGAAAGACCTGGCAGTGGTGGGTGTGAAGCTGGTTTTTACAAAGGAAAAAAGATTTGAATCCTTTATCACCAACCGGCTGCATATATGACACCGCACAGGTGTGAACATACATGGGCAGTGCACTATATAGTATGGAAATTTGCATTTAGCTGTTAGGTTTTTAGCTAACAGCTAATGGCTAAATACTAAAAGCCCGCGCGATAGCGCGCTAAATTTATGGTGAATATGTAAAAAATGACGGCCAAAGATAAAATTGCGTACCAATTAATCAAGCAGGTATTATTTTTACTCGGAATGCTGCCAAGAGGTGTGCTGCATTTTTTTTCAGATATGCTGGGGCTGGTCTGGTACAAAATTGACAAGCGTCACCGAACCGTTGCCCTTGAAAACATTCAAACCGCGTATCCGGGAAAATTCAGCCCTTTTGAGGCAGAGATGCTGGTAAAAACCATATTTAAAAATATTGCCGGCATTCCGCTTGAAGCGATCTGGTCCTATGGAAAATCATGGGAAGCCTTGGCCCCGTATTTTTCAGTCAAAGGCCGAAAACATTTTGAAAATGCAAAAAAAAAAGCCAGGGGGGTTATTTTGCTCACCTGTCATCTGGGAAATTTTGAACTGCTTCCGGCTGCCCAGCAGGCAGCCGGGATAAAAAATCTTCATGCGATATACCGGAAATTTGACTTTTTGCCCCTGGAACGGCTCATGCTTGAGATACGGCAGCGGTTTGGGACTGTGATGATCCCCACAGGCGGGGCAGCCAGAAAAATTGACAAAATTTTGCATCACGGGGGCGTTGTGGCCACCTTGTTTGACCAGAATGCCGGGTGGTATAATGGTGTGGTCACGGATTTTTTCGGCAGACCGGCCTGTTCCAAAAACAGCCTGGCCAAACTTGTTTTAAAATCCAGTGCTTCAGTGGTACCGATATTCATGGTGAAAAAAAATGGCCGTTATGTGGTTGAATTTCTACCGGAAATTCCTTTGCAGAGAACCGGTTGTCCCATCAAGGACATTGAGATCAATACCCAGAATTATGTAACAGCTGTTGAATCCATGGTCAGACAATGCCCGGAACAATATTTCTGGGTACACAACCGGTGGAAAACCAAGCCTTTTTCCCTTATTTGACGGTTATGTAAATAAAATATAAGGATACCATTTTTGCAAAAGCTGTCCCCATTGTGCATCACCGCTTTTTATGATACCCGGCCGGGGCACGTAAAACAGACCCGTGGCCTGATTCAGGCTTTAGGGGAATTCACCCCGGTTCAGGCAGCGGAGGTGTTTTTGCCCGATTACAATCTGTCAAAAATTTTTCATGACTGGCTGGGGTTCATGGGGGTTATTCCAGCCAGAAAAAAAAATCCGGATCAGTCAAAATCGGATCTGATTCTGGGTACAGGCACCCACACCCATATCCCCATGCTTTTGCACCGCCGCAGGCACGGGGGAAAGGTTGTCACCTGCATGACCCCGGAATGGCCGCTGGCAAAACATATGGATCTGTGTTTTATTCCGGAACATGATGCCCCAAAAGCAGCAGACAATATCATTACCACCCTGGGACCGCCCAATACAGCGGTTGACCGCAATACCCATGATCCTTTGCAGGGGCTGGTTGTTATTGGGGGCATAGACAGCAAAACCCATCACTGGGATAATGAAAAAATGGCAGATCAGATCCGTCGGGTTATTGCCATCCAGCCCCATATTTTCTGGACCCTGTCCACCTCTCCCCGTACCCCCCATGAAATGGTTTCCATGCTGGCTGATATTGCAAAAGACTGTCCCGGCACACGCTTTGTTCCCTTTGAACAAACCGGTTCCGGCTGGATTGAAAACCAGTATGCAGAATCCAATGCTGTATGGGTGAGTGCAGATTCTGTTTCCATGGTATATGAAGCGCTTTCCGCCGGCTGCCGGGTGGGCATCCTGCCGGTGGACTGGAAAAAAAAAGGGGTTCGGCTGGACCGGGCAATCGATCTTCTGGAAAAAAACAACAAAATTGTATCCTTTGCATCATTTATGCAGAATGCGGCATATCCGGACCATTCCCTTCTGAATGAGGCCCGGCGGTGTGCCAGGAAATTATTGGAGAGATGGTGGCCGGAACGCTTACAATAGTGCAGATGCTGCCGGAATTGATCACCGGCGGGGTTGAAAGAGGCACGCTTGAAACCGGGGCATTTTTTGCAAAAAAAGGCCACCGGTCCATTGTGGTTTCCAATGGGGGCCCAATGGTGAAGGCGCTTGAAAAAAATGGCACACAACATATTACCCTGCCTGTGGGAGAGAAAAATCCCAGGGCTTTGTTTTGCATTCCCCGGTTAAGACAATTGTTTGTAAAGCAAAAGGTGGATATACTGCACCTGCGCTCCAGGATGCCGGCATGGGTGGGGCTGTTGGCAGCCAAATCCATTCCTGTAGAAACCCGGCCCCGGATTGTAACCACCTTTCACGGATTCTATTCAGTTAACCGCTATTCTGCAGTCATGACAAAAGGAGAAAGGATTATCGCGGTTTCCAAACTGATCCAGGACCATATCTGTCAGCAATATGGTGTTTGTGGCAATCATGTGAAGGTTATCCACCGTGGTTTTGATGCGTCATGCTTTGATCCTCTGCTGGTGGATAAAAAAAAGGTGTCCGATCTCAGGGCAAAATGGGGAATCGATGAAAAAAAAGGTCCTGTTTTGATGCTTCCGGCAAGATTTACAGAACTCAAAGGGCACAGGCTTTTTTTATCAGCCCTGGAGAAGATAAAACATCTTTCATGGACAGCTGTTTTTGTGGGCGATATGAACGAAAAATCCGAATATGCCGCCCGGCTGCAAAAAGAAGCAGTGGAAAAAGGTTTGAAAGACCGGGTTGTTTTTGCAGGGCATTGCAACGACATGGCAGCGGCTTTTATGCTTTGCGATGTCACCATAAGTGCTTCCATCCATCCTGAGTCATTCGGCAGGATAGGGGTTGAGTCCCAGGCCATGGGGGTTCCTGTGGTGGCAACCGCCCATGGCGGCAGTCTGGAAACCATTGTCCCGGAAAAAACGGGCTGGTTATTTTCTCCTGCTGATATAGACGGGTTTGCAAACGTTCTGGCAGAATCAGTAAGTGATGAAAAAAAAAGAAAAGAAATGGGGTCCAGAGCAAGGGCATGGGTGGCAGATCATTTTACTACGGATCTTATGTGCACAAAAACCCTCAGGCTTTATGAAGAATTGGTGGCAGCGCCGCCAAGCCTGTGAGGAAACATGATAAAAATACCCGCCACTTTTGTGAAAACTTGTTAAAACTAAGGTTGACAGCCCCAAAATAAAAGGGCTGTCACATAATATGGCAGAGAAAATGGTATGCAAAGATTAAAAAATGAAACATCCATGAAATGGGGCAGATATCTGGATAACACCATCTTGTTTCTCGGTGCTGCTGTTCCCGTGGGAATTGTGATCGGAAATGCAGGATTTGAAGCCATGATTTCTCTGGCAGGTCTGGCCTGGCTTGTGAGAGCCGTTATTTTGCGGGAAAATCCGTTTTCCCGCATTATCACCAACCCTGCGGTTCTGGCATGGGCGGCCTGGCTTTGCTGCATCGTTTTAAGCCTTGCCCTAAACGGTGCCGGGAGCAAAGGGGCATTGCATGACATCGTTTTTATCCGGTTTTTCCTTTTTGCCTGTGCGTTACTGGATCTGTCCAACCGAAGACAGATCAGCCGGTATTTTATATGGGGCCTTGCGGCTGGGGTTTTGTTTGCCGGGGTGAATACCCTCCTGGCCTATGGTACAGGCAGTGATCTGTTCGGCCGTTCCATTGACCGGTATACCAGCAAACTCAAAGAACCTGCCAGGTTTGCAGGGTTGTGCGCCATGGCTGCGCCGTTTTTTCTGACCTGGGCACTGACAGCCAGAGCGGAAAAATCAAAGTACTGGGTTTTCTTTTTAATAATCGGGGTGACCGCTTTGTTGATTCTGGTTCAGACCACCATTAGAACTGCCATTATTGCTTCTTTTTCCGGGATATTTTTCGGAATTTTGTTCTTCCGGTATAAAAAAATGGGGTGGATCGAAAAAATTTTTTGGCCTGTTTTGCTTGTTACCGGTATCTGGATCACCGTGCATTGGGTGGAAGGGGATAGTTTGCGGACATTTTATGACCGTATTGCCATATGGAAGATATCTGTTGCCATGTGGCAGGAGAATTTTCTGCTGGGAGTCGGGGTGTCTTCTTATAAAGATACCTATGCGGCTTTTGCGCTGTCAGGAACAATCCCTCCCTACGTGGCACCCACAGGGGAGGTATTTGATATCACCAAGGCGTACCACGCCCATAACCTTTTTTTGATGCTGCTGTCATCAACCGGTATTCTGGGCCTGGTATCTTTTCTATGGCTGTTTGCCTGCTGTATATGGGAAACGGTAAAAAATACCATGCAGTGGAAATCCGGTCTGGCAACCTGGCCGGTGGTTTTCCTGGTAAACGGACTGGCCGGCTCAAATATCTATAATTCATGGTATCAGGCACTGTTTGCATTTTTTGCCGTACTGGCCTTAACCACCAGACCGATACAGCCTGTATCAAAAACATGACCAGTGTCCATGTTTATACACAATTTGCAGCGGGGGAAATATGCTTGTGCTTGATGACAGTCTGCTGATCAATCAGGGAAAAACCCGTGCCTGTTATCTGCATCCTGCAGACAGGGATCTGGTGGTCAAGGTTCCTGTCGGAGAAAAAAAAGAAAACAACCAGTCCAATATAACCGAACTGCGCGGATATCAGACATTGATGCGTGAACAGATTGATCTGTTGTGTATCAGTCATTGTTATGGCTTTGTCACAACCAGCCTTGGTAAAGGACTTGTATGTGACTGTATTCGCGATGATGATGGCCTGATTTCCAAAACCATCTGGGATATTATTATTTATCAGAATGACTGTGATGTTGATCAAATAAAAAAAGTTGCCCATGATTTTTGCCGGTTCCTGACCCACAGAGATACCCGGCTTTTTGACCTGAACCTGAAGAATATTGTTTTAAAATTGCGATATGACGGTGTTTATGAACCCTTTGCCGTTGATTTGAAAGGCCGTTTTGACAACAAGGAAACCATCCCTGTATCAAGTTATTTCCAATATTTTGCCAGGAAAAAAATGGTTCGGAGAACCAAACAGCTTATTGAGCGGATTTCATTTTTCCGGGAAAACAGAATGCAATGGCAGTAAATCATTCACAGCAGCAAACAGATAGGTTGCACTGGATGTAAAAGTTGCAGGTCCCTGCAGAACCATCTGGTTTTATGGAAATTCAATCCCGGGGCTGAAGATCCTGCCCCCATCCCTGCTGTCTGCTGCGTTTCACCTGGTGCAGTCGGTAAATACGGATGATGTCCCGGCCCATGGCATCAATGGTGTGAAACCGTCTGACCTGTTCTCTGGCTGCATGGACTCGTTCCAGTGTGGCAGCTTCCCTGTTCAGGGTATCAAGCACAAGATCTGACAGGACATTGGCATTGCCCGAATCACACAGAAGCCCTGTTATGCCGTGCTGTATGATATCGGGCAGACCTGCGGTCCGGATGCCGATCACCGGGCAGGAGCAGTACATGGCTTCCAGCAATGCCCGGAACACCCCTTCATCCGCGATGCCCTTGGTATCTTCCAGGGCCTGAAGCTTGCAGTCCAGTGCCCGGTAAAAGGGCCAGACATCTTTTTTACATCCAATAAAATGCGTGCGGTCACTGATGCCGAGTTCCCGGGCCAGGTCCATAAGTTCGGCTTTGTCATCATCTGCACTGCTGTCCGCCAGAACCAGGTGATGGGAGATTTTAAATTGCATCTGTTTGAATGCCTGTAACACGGTTGCTCCCCCGTTCTCCCTGGATATGAAACCCACAGATCCGATGAACCGTGTGCCAGGATCACAGGCAAGCTGTGCAGCCAGATTTGTCCGGGCTGTCTCTTTAGGTTCCAGGGCATCAGGTGCCAGGATGCCGCTGGGAATGGAAAACACCTGTGTGTTTTTGAGGTGAAACAGCGCCTGGATATGCCGGGCGGCATAATCAGTTGTGGTGAAAATATAATGGCTCAGTTTTTTGTACATCCTGCGGTTATACCAGGAGTTGCGGACGCGGGTACTGTCATGACAGGACAGTACCCTGCAGGCTACATCAGCTTTTTGGGCTGCAGGCAGGGCAACTTTGGCATCGGTATGGCCGTGGGCATTGAGAACATGGGGCTGTTCATTTTGAAAAATACGGATCAATTCCCGGTAATTGTTTATCAGCCCCATTGGTGTAAAGGACATGGCATAGACCCGGAAACCGTGGTTTTTTGCCTTCTGGAACAAAGGGGAGTCTTCCGGTGCCGCGATCACCACCTGATGCCCGTTTTTATCCATCCAGACAGATTCATTGAAAATGCGTTTTTCCAGAACGTCCCAGTCGGTACTACAGCTGGTGTGCACGATTTTGTAATGAGATCTCATGAGATGTTGCTTTGCAGCAGTTTTTTCTCCATTCGCCTGATGTCTTCGGGCAGATCGATTTCAGGTGAGTCAAATTCTGTGACCACCACCTTTATGGGATATCCGAACTCCAGTGCCCGCAATTGTTCCAGTTTTTCCACATCTTCACACCGGCCTGTGGGCAGAGATACGAAAATATCCAGAAATGACTTTTTATAGGCATAAAATCCCAGGTGTTTATAAAAATCAGCCAAAGTATCCTTTTCCCGGGGAAACGGGATCTGGGCACGGGAAAAATACAAAGCAGACCCATGGACATCAAAGGTGACCTTGACATCTTTGGGATCGGTTATTTCCCTTGGGTCCTGGATTTTATAGGCCAGGGTGGTCATCACCGTATCCGTGTCCTTGCCGAACGGGGCAATCAGGTCATCCAGGGACCCGGGATGAAATATTGGCTGGTCCCCCTGGATATTGATGATGATCTCATCCGAATCCAGGTTGAGCAGATTGGCGGTCTCCGCCACCCGGTCGGTTCCGGAACGGCAGGTATCCGAAGTCATGATGGCGTTGCCGCCGAATGCCTCCACCGCCTGGACAATGCGCTGGTCATCAGTGGCCACCCAGGTCTGGGTGACGGTGGATGATTTCTGGGCCTGCTCAACCACCCGCTGGATCAGGGATTTGCCGGCAATTTTCATAAGGGGTTTTCCTGCCAGGCGGCTGGAGCCGAACCGGGAGGGAATGATGGCAATGGTCATGGTGCTGCCTTACATTTTCTGGAACAAAGACCGGGCTTTGTCCCTTGTCATGATGGTTTTCCAGTCTTTGCCCAGGCAGTTTTCCCACAAGGGTTCCAATCCCAGGGCCACATTGATCATGATATCCATCTGGGCATCATCCAGGTCTTTGACAACATTTCTGGGGATATCCACCCCGGTTTTTTCCATCATGAACCGAAATTCTTTGACACCGTCGGGATAATATTCTTCCAGCGCGTCAAAGGCGATGCAGCACCCCACCCCGTGGTGGATGCCCAGAAGATAGGAAAGGCCGTAAGACAGGGCATGACAGGCCCCCACCTGGGAATAGGCAATGCTCATCCCGCCGAAAAAGGAAGCCATCATCAATTTGTCGGCCGCATCCGGGTGGTCATCTAAAAACACCTGCCGGCACAGTTCCAGGGATTTTTCCCCATAGGCTTTGGAAAACTCGTTCAGATAGGTGCCTGCCAGAGATTCCACACAATGGATATAGCAGTCCATGCCGGTGTAAAAATACTGGTCTTTCGGCACCCCGGCGGTGAGTTCCGGATCCAGGACCACCTGGTCAAATACCGTATAGTCGGAGTTGATGCCCAGTTTTTTTTCAGGCCCGGTGAGCACAGTGGTGCGCGATACCTCAGCCCCGGTACCTGACAGGGTGGGCACGGCTGCATGGTACACAGCAGGATGCTCAATCAGATCCCATCCCTGGTATTGGGTGGCAGATCCCGGATTGGTGAGCATCAGTGAGACGGCCTTGGACAGGTCCATGGTGGAACCGCCGCCGATGCCCACCACAGCACAGGGCAGGTGGGGCCGGGCGGTTGTAACTTCCCGGGTGAGCTGGTCCACATACCCGGTTTTGGGTTCCTCATCCACATTGACATACAACAGAAGGTCATTTTCCTGCAGGGGAATACGCGATGCCAGGGCCGCACCGGAAAACACATCATCCAGGACAAATACCACCCAGTCCTCCGGGTTGCTGCGCCTGGAAGAGAGGATATCGTCCAGCTGGGCAAAACAGCCCCGGCCGAAGATGACCCGGGGCACCAGTTTGAAGTTTCTAAACATGATTTTCCTTAAAATTTATGCTGTTATAGATTTTTTGATGGCAGCAATACGCTGTTCCAGGTCCTGGTTCGACCAGGACAGCATGATCTGCATGGACAGGGTGCGCTGCATTACAGCATCGGATTCCGGTAGCGCCAGATGCTGATAATCCGGCAGGTTGCTGCACAGTTCCACAGCCATGGGGGCAGCAGCGGCCATTTTTTTCAGGTGGTGCCACTGCCGGTAATAATGCCAGTTGTTGGCATACCAATAGGGGCAGGGGACACCGTTTTCTGCAAGCTTTTTGCCTGCCTGTCTGGCTTTTTCTTCCGTGGGCAGCATAAAACTCAAAAAGGTGGCAGAATCCCCGAAGGGATCCGGCAGGTAACGAAAGGAAATACCGGGCAGGTCTGTCATGGCATCTTTGAGGATCTGCTTGTTTCTGCGCTGGGTGTCAAGGATCTGGTCCAGTTTTCTGAGCTGGGCCAGGCCCACGGCTGCGTTGAGTTCCGAGATCCGGTAATTGCATCCCAGAATGGGGTGGTCATCCGCGCCCCGGTCCGGTCCGCCCAGATGGTCATGGCCGTGATCAGCATATTGATGGCATTTTTCATACACCCGGGGGTCATCCGTTATCACGGCACCGCCTTCCCCACAGGTCACGGTCTTTACCGCATCAAAGGAAAAACAGCCGGCCATACCGAAACTGCCCAGATGTTTTCCCTGATAGGTTCCCCCCAGTGCCTGGCAGGCATCCTCCAGCAGGATCAGGCCTTTTTGGTTGCAGAAATCTCTTATTTCATCAATGCGCGCCATGGCACCGCACATGTGCACCGGGACCACGGCCCGGGTTCTGGGGGTGAGCACAGCCTCCAGCCGGTCCGGGTTCAGGCACAGGGTTTCATCAATTTCCGCAAACACCGGTATGGCCCCTGCCTGGAGCACTGCTTCAAAGGTGGCAACAAAGGTGAAGGGCGGGATAATGACTTCATCTCCTGCCCCGATGCCGCAGGCAGCCATGGCAGTGCTCAGGGCTGCTGTGCCGCTGGCGCACAGATGGCTGAACGCGGATCCGGTGATATCCCCCAGTTTTTTTTCAAATTCCAGTGCTTTGTAGTGGCCGTTTCTGGCCCCCTCAAACCCGTAGCGCATCAGAATGCCGGTGGACAAAACATCTTCCACCTCTTTTCTCTCTTTGTCGCCGAATATTTCAAACCCAGGCATGACAGACTCCTATAATTATAAATCCAACTGTATTCTTAAATTATCAAGATAGTTCTATCTATCACATCCAGTGTTTAAGTTTCAAGAACAGTTCACCTTTTGTCGGGTTTAAAGCAATTGACCTGCAAACATCTGTGGGGGTATAATATTTTTTTAAATCCAAAAATTCGGACAGGCCGGATAAAATGAACTACCACATGGGATGACCAGACATTTTGGCTGATTTTTTATCTTTGTATATTCATGTGCCCTTCTGCAGAAAAAAGTGCCCGTACTGTGATTTTTTTTCAGTGACCGACCTCTCTATGGTCAACGCCTATGTGGCAGGTATCTGCAAAGAGATCCAGCTGTGCTCCGCCATGGCCGGGCCATGGTCCCGGATGCCGGTGCATACTATATATTTCGGAGGCGGCACGCCTTCTTTGCTGTCTGTAAACCAGATGCACAAGATCCTTGATATGGTGCAGAATTGCTTTTGTCTTGCTCCCGGGCCGGAAATCACCTGCGAGGTGAATCCGGGCACAGTGGATGCCCCGTACCTGGCAGATCTGCGGCAGCTGGGTATCAACCGTCTCAGCATCGGGGTCCAGTCCTTTGACTCCCGAAAACTGTCATTTTTATCCCGGATACATACCCGAAAACAGGTGTTTGATACCCTGGAGGGTGCGGCCCGGGCAGGATTTGCCAATCTGGGCCTGGACCTGATGTACGGGCTGCCCGGCGAAACCCGGGATGGCTGGCAGGCAGATCTTGACACCGCCCTTGGGTGTAATCCTGCCCACCTGTCCTGCTATATGCTCACCATCGAGCCGGGGACCCTTTTTTTTGACCGCTGTGAAAAAGGGCTGTTTTTGCCCTGTGACCGGGACCGGCGCATGGATTTTTTTGTGCAGACAGCTGAAGTACTGGAAAATACCGGCTATATCCATTATGAGGTGTCAAATTTTGCCATGGGACAAAAAAACTGCTCGGTTCACAATTCCCATTACTGGCACCGGGGAGCCTATCTTGGAATGGGACCCTCAGCCCATTCTTTTGTTCCGGAGAAAACAGGCGGTTCACCGGGCAGACAATCTGGTTCGGGAACGGTTCTTCTGTCTTCCAAAGACAAAGGACCGGTCCGGTCCTGGAATGCTGCAGATATGAAGGCGTGGCTGGATGTTCTGGCTGCAGGCAGGCTTCCCCGGGCAGGTTGTGAAACCCTTACCCCGACCCAGGAAGCGCTGGAACAGGTCATGCTGGGATTGCGAACAAAAAACGGCATTCTGGTAAAAGCCCTGGACCAGGATATCCATGCCTTTTTGGCCCGGCTGGAAAACCAGGGTCTGGGAATCTTTTTTTTGCCGGCCGGCCCACCGGATATATCCAGACGTTTCAGGCTGACCCGCCCAGGCCTGACCCGCCTGGACAGTATTGTGGATACCATTGCCGGAAAAATTTTTGACAAAAGGCATTTTTATGATAATTTAGATGAAAGCCGTCAGCCGTCAGCCATCAGTACTCAGCTAAAAGCTAACAGCTTTCATACTTTGTTGTGCCCGCCAGGGCATGGGTGTTACTAAAAAAAACAGGAGATACATATGGCCAGGGAGACAGTTACCTTGCCCGTAACCGGCATGAGCTGCGCCAATTGTGCCGCCAATATCGATAAAACACTGGCCGGCATGGACGGTATTGTTGAAGTTGGTGCCAGTTTTGCCTCGGAAGGGGTAAAAATAACCTTTGATTCCGACCGGACAGACCTTAAAAAGATTGTAAAAAAAATCCAGGATCTGGGATTTGATGTGCCCGCAGCTTCGGCAGAAGTGCCGGTGACCGGCATGACCTGTGCCAATTGTGCGGCCAATATAGAACGTACCCTTAATCAGCAGACACAGGGGGTGGTGGATGCATCGGTAAATTTTGCCTCGGAGCGGGTCAGTATCCGGTATATTCCCTCTGTGGTATCTCTGGATGACATGGGGAAAAAAATCAAAGACCTGGGGTTTGAATTGATCCTGGTTGATGACGAGGCTGATGCCGCTGATGTGGAAGAGATTGCCAGAAACAGGGAAATCAGGGACCAGACCAGAAAATTTCTCATTGGTGCGGCCTTTGCCCTGCCTTTGTTCATTTTGAGCATGTCCAGGGATTTCGGGTTGACCGGGGCCTGGAGCCATGCACCCGCCATGAACTGGCTGTTTCTGCTTCTGGCCACCCCGGTGCAGTTCTATACTGGAATGGATTATTACATCGGCGCTTATAAAGCCTTGAAAAACCGGTCCGCAAACATGGATGTCCTCATTGCGCTGGGATCGTCCGTAGCCTATTTTTATTCTCTGGCCATTCTGCTGGTG
Organism: Desulfotignum sp.; assembly: GCA_011390235.1. Next base: position 1,297 of record JAABSS010000112.1, on the reverse strand, counting down.
CCGGTTTTGACAGGACATGTGTATTTTGAAACCGCTGCTGTGATCATTGTACTGATAAAATTCGGCAAACTGCTGGAAGCCAGGACCAAAGGAAAAACCGGCGGGGCCATTAAAAAACTCATGGGCCTGACCCCCAGAACCGCCACCCGCATTGAGAACGGAGAAAAAATCGAAGTATCCATTGCCAGTGTGCAGGAGGGGGATCTGCTGCTCATCCGTCCGGGAGAACGGATTCCCGTGGACGGTCAGGTGACGGATGGACGCTCCAGTGTGGATGAATCCATGCTCACAGGAGAGCCGATCCCTGTGGAAAAAACTGTGGAAGACACGGTAACCGGCGGCACGGTGAACAATGACGGCCTGCTGCAGATAACCGCCACCCGTGTGGGAAAAGATACGGTCCTGGCCCAGATCATCCGCATGGTCCAGGAGGCCCAGGGCAGCAAAGCCCCGATCCAGGCCCTGGCAGACCGGGTGGCAGCCGTGTTTGTACCGGCGGTCATCGTCATTGCCCTGATAACTTTCGGTATCTGGTGGAGCATTACCGGTGAATTTGTTCCCTCCATGATACGCATGGTGGCGGTGCTGGTCATTGCCTGTCCCTGTGCACTGGGACTGGCCACCCCCACAGCCATCATGGCCGGCACAGGCAAGGGTGCGGAAAACGGCATCCTGTTCAAGCGCAGCCAGGCCCTGGAAACCGCTGCCAAACTTACCACTATTGTTCTGGACAAGACCGGGACCATCACTTTGGGCAAACCGGATGTAACCGATCTGGTACCGGCTCCCGAAGCTGTGCTTTCCGAAGAAGACCTGCTGGTGCTGGCAGCCTCTCTGGAGCAGGGATCTGAACATCCCCTCGGCAGGGCCGTGGTGGAACATGCCGGACAAAAGGGCCTGGATCTGACTGATCCAAAAGAGTTTTCCTCCCACAGCGGAGACGGGGTCCAGGGAATCATCTCCGGCCGCAACCTGCGCCTGGGCAAGCCCGGCTGGTTTGACCGGCAGGTGACAGATGCTCTGGACAGCCGGATCAGCCAGCTGCAGGACCAGGGCAAAACCGTGATGGTACTGGCGGAAAACGACCGGGCCCTGGGACTTGTCTGCGTATCCGATGTGGTTAAGCCTGAGTCGAAACAGGCCATTGCCGCACTGCAGAAAGAAGGGTTGCGGGTGGTCATGCTCACCGGAGACAATGCCGCCACGGCCCGGGCCATTGGTGCCCAGGTGGGGGTGGATGACATTGTCGCCGATGTCCGGCCCGAAGAAAAGGCGGATAAGATTGATGAGATACGCA
>JAABSS010000099.1 GCA_011390235.1 Desulfotignum sp. | reverse complement strand
AAGACCTTTGTCTCTTTTACAGGTGATTTCGAGATTTCCACGGCAAACCGGTCGGATCTGATTACCGACGGGACCCTGCCGGATCTGGCCCGGCATTCAAAACAGCATTTCAAGAAACTGTTCGGCCGGTCCCTGCAGCTGCGTCAGGTGTCGGCGGCCGGGTGCAACGCGTGTGAAGCAGACCTGAACGTGCTGGCCACCCCGTTTTTCGATTTGGCCCGGTTCGGTATCAATTTTGTGGCCTCTCCGCGCCATGCAGATGCCATCGTGGTCACCGGCCCGGTGTCCAGGAACATGAAAACTGCTTTGCTTCAGACCTATGAAGCCGTTCCTGAACCCCGGGTGGTGATCGCCGTGGGCAGCTGTACCATCATGGGCGGGCCGTTTTACGGCAGCCCCGAGGTCGCGTCCGGTCTGGAAAGCATCCTGCCGGTGGACCTGTTTATTCCCGGGTGTCCGCCCCATCCATTGACCAATCTCCACGGGTTCTTGACATTTTTTAAATAATCCATCGTATCATTCCAGAGATTTCAGCTTTTCCTGGAAAAGCATTTCCATCTGAGTGTTGCTTCGGACCTGCTGCATGATATGGTTGTAGGCTTTAAAATCAAGTCCCGCACTTTCAGCGGCCCTGACCATGTCTTCATTGGCTTTGATCTGCAGTTTCCGGCGTTCATCCATGTTTTCCGTCTGCTGAACTGCTTGCTGCAGATTCTGGTTGATTCGGGTGATGTCCTTGTGGGCTGTCGCCGCCTTTTCGATATCCTCGTCGCTGATGGGCAAAGATGCCATCCCGTTGGCCGGTTCACCCGACTGTTCCGCAGGGCTCACCGGCAACGTGGATGTGGACTGATCAGGATCAGAAGGGGCGTCGGAATCACACCCTGACAAGCCGATCATCACCGTCATCATCAGCATCAAGAGGATGATTGAAATGGATATGTGCCGATAGTTTCTCATAAAGGATTCCTCCTTGAATCGGTTAATGTTACTGAAGGGTTTCAATTTTTTCAATGAACCTTTCTCTCAGCTGTTCATCTGACTGGACCTGGGCCATGATGTGGTTGAACGTGTCAACATCCAGACCGGTTTGCTCAATGGCGAGGACCAGTCGTTCGTTGGTCTGATTCTGAAGCTGCTGCCGTTCCTCCTGATCTTCTGTCTGTTGAACTGATTGTTGAAACTCCCCATGGATTGCCTGCATCTGCGCATAGGCCTGAGCCGCATTGTCCAGATCAGTGTCAGAAATTTCCTGCTGGATTTTGGACGATTCATTGGAACTTTCCTGTGCGGTCCCCGTCAGGACTGTGGCGGCCAGAAGGGTGATGGCGACAATAAAAAAGATTTGTGAAACACGTTTGAAATCAGTCATTGAATTTTCCTTTGAATAAAATTGGTAAATGATTGTTTGTGCCCCGTCGGCACATTTTTTTTGACATCCATGACACCGGATGTCGTTGATGATCTGAAATTGCCAGAATCATGCCCGGTTACAAAAGGGTTTTCCCCAAAAAAGCATTCTCCATCCTATCTATCTGTAATCATGTATAAAAATTATTTATGCGATAAAAGCCTGCCATGGGTTTAATCCCGGGTGACGGGGCGGTTTTGTTGTATCTAAATGACACATGTGCTATATGTGTGGGATGTTTTTACGGTATGGGGGGAGAAAATATGCCTGAGATCACATTGTTCCCAAAATCGATCCATTCCAGAACGGCACTGCTGGTTTATGTCATGCTGCCCATGGTGCTCACGCTGGGAATTGTCGGCTATGTGACGCTCAATTCCATTGAAAGCCAGGTGGAAAAACAGATGCAGACAGACCTTGAACTGGTGGCCCGGGCCGTTCAGCTGCCTTTGAGTTATGCCCTGGAAAAAGACCGCACAGGGAGCATTCATCAGTCATTGGCTTCGGTGTTCGCCATTGGAAGAGTCTACAGTGCAAACGTGTATGACAGTAAAGGAAAACGGATTCTGAACCTGGGACTGGCTGAGCCGGAAGATGAGCGTGAAAAGTTTACACAATTGGCGGCAAAAGGGAAAAAACGAGGAGAATATGAGCAGATTGCAGGCCGTCCGGTGTATTCCTATTTTCTGCCGCTGACGGATACGGGTGGACAAATCAACGGGCTGCTGCAGTTGACCCGGAAAGAAAGCGAGTTCATTGAAAACCTTCACACGTTGCGGATTCATGGTGTTCTGTTGTTGACATTGCTGATGGTACTGCTTTCCGGTGTGGTGCTGTATGGCCACCACCAGGCGGTCGGGGTTCATCTGAACCGTCTGACTGCCAGTATGACACGCATTGCCCGGGGAGATCACCGGCATCGTTTTGAATACAGCGGTCCCAGAGAGATAAGGGCTCTGGGAAAAACCTTCAATCATATGCTCAACCGCATGGATGAAGCGCAAAAAACCATTCTGGCTCACCGCAGAAAACAGGATGAGCTGGAACAACAGGTGCGCCGGAATGAAAAACTGGCGGCATTGGGCCGGTTTGCCGCAGGCACGGCCCATGAACTGGGCACCCCCTTGTGCACCATCGGGGGCCGGGCGCAGCGCGCGCTTCGGGATAAAAATCTGCCCGAAAACCTGACCCGGGTGTTTGAAGTCATTCGTACTGAAGTCAGCCGTATGGAATATATCATCAAGCAGCTCCTGGATTTCAGCCGCAGAAATCCATTGCGGCGTGCTCCAATGGATGTGTCCCGGCTGATGAAATCAGCCGTGTCAACCGTTCAGGAAGAAGCACAAAAAAACGATGCGCATATCCGGTGTAGAATCCCGGATGCCCGGAAGGTCGTATTGCTGGATGCCATCCGCGTACAGCAGGCCTTGGTCAATTTATTGAAAAATGCGGTACAAAGTGCTCAAGGTGTGCATGTGCAAATGAGCTGCACATGCCGGAACGATCTTGTCATGTTTTATGTGGAAGATGATGGCCCGGGAGTGATGTCGGAAAACCGGACCGAAATTTTCGATCCGTTTTTTACCACCAAACCGGTAGGAGAGGGGACCGGCCTGGGATTGTCCGTGGTGCATGCGGCGGCCCGGGAACACGGCGGAAAGGTGGAATTGACCGACAGCCAAATGGGCGGGGCCGGCTTTGTTTTGTACATACCCTGCAATAACCCGGAATCAGAAGATAAACCAAAGGACACGGTATGACACGGACAGATACTGGTTCGAAAGAAACCGTATGGATCATAGAAGATGACCAGGCCCTGGGCAGCCTGTTGTGTGAGGAGATTCAGGATGTCGGACTGGATGCCTGCTGGCTGCCGAGTGCGGAAAACGCGGTAAAGGCAATGGAAACGAATTTGCCGGAAGTGATCGTGTGTGATTTGAAGCTGCCCGGGATGGACGGGCTGTCTTTTTTGAAAAAAGTGCGGGATCTGGCGCTGGATTTCCCCCCGGGATTTCTCATGATCACTGCATTCGGAACGATTTCCCGGGCTGTGGAAGCCTTGAAAGCCGGTGCGGATGATTTTCTGGCCAAACCCCTGGATCTGGAACATTTTATTCTGGCGGTCACCCGCGTTCTTGAGCGAAAACATCTGTCAGAGACCGTCAGCCAAATGCGCGGATTTCTTTCGGCGGAAGGATTTCATGGCATTTACGGTCAGAGCAGGCCCATGAGGTTTTTATACGAACAGATCCGCCAAGTGGCCAAAGCCCGGGGACCGGTGCTGATACTGGGGGAAAGCGGAACTGGAAAAGAACTGGTGGCCAGGGCGGTTCACAAGGAAAGCGACCGCGCCGAAGGTCCTTTTGTGCCGGTCAACTGTGCCGGTATCCCTGAAAATCTGATGGAAACCGAATTGTTCGGTCATGCTCAAGGCGCATTCACCGGTGCGGGCAAAGGCCGTCAAGGGATTTTTCTGGAGGCCGCAGGCGGGTCCCTGCTGCTGGACGAAATTTCTGAAATGCCGCTGTTTCTCCAGGCCAAACTGTTGCGGGTCCTTCAGGACGGCAAGCTCCGGCGGGTGGGTGAAAATACGGAAGATCAGGTGGATGTCCGAATCCTGGCCGCCACCCACAGAGATATCGATCAAGAGGTTCAGAACGGTGCGTTCAGGGAAGATCTTTTTTTCCGCCTGGAAACATTTGCCCTTCGAGTGCCGCCGCTCAGGGACCGCGCGGAAGATATCGAACTGCTGGCCGACCGGTTTTTGCGACAGTTTTCCCTGGGGCAGGGCAAGGCAGTGAAAGGATTTTCAGCCCGGGCCCTGGATTTGGTATCACAATATCCGTTTCCCGGCAATGTCAGGGAACTGCGCAATGCTGTGGAACGGGCGGTGACGTTTACCACCGGAGACCGTATCCGGGTGGCGCATCTGCCGGCGCGTATCAGAAATCAGATGTCGAAAAACAATTCACTGCCCGTATTGCAACCGGCGTTTGTATTTCCGGAGGATGGCAACGCACTGCCGCCGTTAGCGGAAATCGAACAGCAATATATCCGTCATGTCCTGACCCGGGTGGGGGGAAACAAACGGCGGGCCGCCGCTATTTTGGGGATCGGTCGACGGACCCTTTACCGCCGGCTGGGCAATGATCTCCCGGCTGAGATGGGTGGATCAGGAAAGTGAGATTCGATATGTCTTGTATCCAAATATTTTTCTATGGTATATGAATCAGAATGGATACACCATGCAGCATAAACAGGCATGAAATTTCAAGATTCTTTAACAATGAAAGGCACGACAATGGATCAGTTACAGCAATTGGCAGACCGAATCATCAGCCGTGTGAACGTGAACCTGGATGAGTTTGGATTTGATACCGAACCCTTTGTGATCCATGCGCTGGATCATGAAAAAATGCTCAAATTTTACGCATTTTACGGCATTACCTCCCAGCATCCCATCTATTTTCATTTCAGAAACTCCAATATTGCCGGCAGTTATTTTCTTGGCAAATGTTACGTTGGTCGATCCGCCATCTATAAAAGCGATATCCGGGGAGACGAACTCAAGCGCGAAGGAGACAACATCCGGTGCGCC
>JAABSS010000098.1 GCA_011390235.1 Desulfotignum sp. | reverse complement strand
CTGAGCTGGCCCACCTACCGACGGATCGGCATGGAACATGCCACCTATAAAATCCTGGTGAATGAAAATGACTGTGTCCTGGGTGCCCACTTTCTGGCAGATAACACTACCGGCATGGTCAATGTTTTTAAACAGGCCATGATTGACAAAACCCCCATTTCCAAACTTCGGGATGATCATATCATGGCGCCCTATCCATCCCGGGAGAGCGATATTCTCTATATGCTCAAACCACTCATTGACTGAACCGCTAAAAGATAAAAATTAAAAAAGCAGAAGGAGCTGCCTGACTCTTTCTGCTTTTTTTGTTTTCAGTAACACCATGCCCTGGCGGGCACAGCAAAGAATGAAAGCTGTTAGCTGTTAGCTGTTAGCTTTTAGCTGATGGCTGAGTACTGACGGCTGACGGCTTTCATACAATGATCTGCTACTGTTTTTTCATCGCCTCTCCGCAGCAGACCAGTTCTCCGCCTCCTGCTTCCTTTACTTCCACAACATTGCCGCATATTTCACATTTGTAAGTTTCTCCGACAGCTGGCATGATAACCCTCCTTATTTTACATTGTTATTACATTGATCCGCCCTCTGATTGAATTTCACAGGACACAAAAAAATTAGTTAATGATCATGTGCAGGGTAATAAGTTAAAAGTGCTTCCACGTCTTTTTTTAATTTTTTGACAATCTCCATGTCAACATTTTGCTTTGCCTTCATTGCACCAATGATGACAATATGGTGTTTTTCAAGGCGCTTCAGGTAGTCATCTGCTTCCGGTTTAACCCGCTGGGTCAGAAAATAATCACAAATGGCTGATATGATGTTCTGGGCATGCTGTTCCTTGTTCATTACCCAACGGACCCGCTGGTTCTGGCTCAAAGGGTCATTGCTGCTACTCAATTCCTTTATAAGTCTAACCGATTTTTCAATGGTTCTCACATCTTCCAGCATGGACAGTACCCTTGCATTATCATCATATATACCGCATGGTAACTGACAGTGTGCATAAGCTGACTGGGAAAACAAAAAGATCCCTGACGATAAAAGAAAAACCCATCTGAAAATTTTTGCAAAATAGTTTTTCATGGTCTGCTGTTCCTTTCTCCTTGATCTTTTTACATTATCGGAAAACTATCTAAGTTGACTCACTGGTTCCTGCCTGTCCTTCCAGTTTACATTGGTTGAAATCAATCTGGGCGTTACAATTTCTGCATGTGTGGGGACGGTCAAACTCGTCTGAAAAAATTTCTTTTTTCTCTCCGCATTCCGGACATGCACATTCAAAGGATTTGAGATCTTTAAAATTTGTAAAACCAGGACAGTGTTGTGGTGTTGATGGCATTTACAATCCTCCTTTTTGTATTGTTACAACAAAACATTCCTGGATTTTCTGAAATTGTGTACCAGGATAATTCTGAGTAATTAATTAAAAATAAACCGATGAAACTGTTTTTTCAATACGTAAATACATGTATTATGTAATATCTTAACCACTATAACGCTGCAGTAAAGAAAAATTATGATCAAAACAGTGGGCTTGGAGAAAAATTTCTCACCCGGTAACAACTGATCGGGTAAAAAATCCATGACCCCTGACAATGCCATGAAAACGCAGTGCCAGAGGCCCGAAGTTGGATGGTGAGAATCCGGAAAGTGATAACGCACACCCTTTGTGGAAGCAGGCAATTTTGACCTGTGCCGGAGAACAGTTATCTGGCATTGGGAATAAACAAGACCTCTTCCAGCAGTGTAAATTCTGCAATCAATTTCTGGGCCCTGGCGCCGGTAATCCAGTCTGCAAATTTCAGGGCGGTTTCATGTTCTACATTTTCACAAAGGACGGGATTGACTGCCATGACACTGTACTGGTTCTTTAAAACATCATCTCCTTCCACCAGAATTTTCAGTTTCGGATCACCGCCTGCGGTATGTGCATACTTGATATAGGTACCCCGGTCGGTCATGGTGTACCCATTTTTTTCTTCTGATACAGTGATGGTGACGAGCATGCCCTGGCCGGTCTGGACATACCAGGTTTCCATTTCAGGAAGGATGAGGTCTGCGGATTTCCAGAGAAACATTTCTTTTTTATTGGTCCCGGAATTGTCCCCCCGACTGACAAATACGACCTGTTTTTCTGCAATATTTTTCAGGGCCGCAGTTACTGATTTTCCTTTTATCTCCGCAGGATCTGATGCAGGACCGATGATCACAAAATCATTGTACATGATTTTTCGGCGGTCTGTGCCAAAACCGTTTGCAACAAATTTTTTTTCAGCCTCCGGCGCATGGACCATCAACACATCCACATCGCAGTTTTCACCCAGTTTTAATGCCTTGCCTGTACCGGTTGCCACCCATTTTAACGCAATACCTGTATCCTTTGTAAACTCCGGCGCAAGGTATTCCAGAAGACCGGTGTTATCGGTACTGGTGGTGGTGGCCATCATCAGGGAAGGTGTAGATTGGGAAAACGCGGGTATCACCAGAATACTTAAAAAAAAGGCAGTTGCAATAATTTTCAATAATTTTTTCATTCATTGTCTCCTTTCCGGTAATGGTTTGTTTCATACAGCAGGTTCTTTTTTCCTCTGGTTTTCATTTGCAGGCAGCGCCTTGCCCCTGTTGGGTAATTTTCCGTCAGGGGTTTCAGATGTTTTCAGGAAACATTAATATCTTTTTTGTCAATACTGGTCAATAATAATTAAAAATATTTTAAAATAGACCATAAATAACTATAAATAACTAATACGGGAAACCCTCAACCCAAATGCCCTCCTCATTTTCTTGTTTGTTTTTAGACAGGAACTGAAGGGTAAGGCCCTAAAATATGGATACAAACAGATTTCCCAGGCATTCGCTGTGCAGGATGCAGTTGTACCTGCCGGCTGCACAGCCGGAAAAAAAAACGCCGGACCGAAGAAAAACCATAACCCGACACAGGCAGGTTTCAGATCTTTCATAAGAGAAAAAATCTCATTTGTAAGAAAAAAAATTGATGGCAGGGCCGAAGAGCACCTTGCAGGACTGTAACAAATAAAAAGGCTGCAACAGAAACGGCAAAATGTCTCTGTTACAGCCTTTTTTTGCTGAAATCACAATGCCCTGGTCCATTGACCTAAAAAGGTCATAGCCCGGGGATCACATTACTGGGATTTAATGGCTTCAGTCAGCTCCGGTATGAACTCCAGGATATCTTCCACAATGCCCACATCAGCCACCTGGAAAATCGGGGCTTTGGGGTTTTTGTTCACTGCAATGATAAAGGGATTTCCCTTGACCCCGCCCAGGTGCTGAAAAGACCCTGAGATACCCATGGCCATGTACACCTTGGGTTTGACGGTCTGACCGGAGGTACCCACCTGGCGTGATTTTTCCAGCCACTTGGCATCCACGATGGGCCGTGAGCAGGAGACAACAGCGCCCATGGCCTCTGCCAGTTCCTGGGCCAGTTCAATATTTTCCTCATCTTCAATACCCCGGCCGATGGAAACCAGGACATCAGACTTGGTGATGTCCACATCACCCACTTCCGCTTCCACCACTTCCAGAAATTTTCTTTTGGCAGACAGGTCTTTCACTTCTTCGGATTTATCAATTACCGTGCCGCCTGCTGAGCCGGCCTCGGTGGGCGCAAAAGAACCCGGACGGATGGTGATTACTGCACCTGCAGATATGTCTGATGTCACATGGGTATACACCGCACCACCAAGTTCCTGGCGGATCATTTTCAAGGTGGTGTTGTCAAGCCCTTCGAAATCAACAATATCCGCAGCATAGGCGGCATCCATTTTCACGGACAGGCCCGGGGCCAGGTCCATACCAAAGGTATCATGGGGTACCAGGACAACGGCATCGTGAGGCAGCGCATCTGTCAAAGCCTTTCTCACCAGTTCGGCATTGGGATAGGCCAGGTCTGCATGGCTGATTTTGATGACCTCTTTATAGGTTTTGGTCATCTCCTGGGCCACTGCATCCAGATCCGGGCCTGTGCCTGTGACAACCGCGGTCAGACCGGCGGCTGGATCAATTTTTCCGGCCGCTGCAGGAAACTCCAATGCCACATCTTCTGCGGTGCCGTTCTTAAAGGGAATATATGCAAAAATCTGTGTCATGATCAAAGTCCTCCTTTGGCTTTCAGCCTTTCAATCAGCTTTTCAATGATCTCGTCTGTGGAGCCTTCCAGCATTTCCGCCCCTTCTCCAAGATCCGGTACAAAATAATCCACGCGCTTGGTTTTTGCGCCGGCATCGCCCACGGTGGCGGCATCAATGCCCAGGTCTCCTGCCCCTTTTACCGGAATATCCACACTGGCCACCTTGCGGATGCCCCGAATCCCCACATACCGGGGTTCATTGATACCGGTCTGGATGGACAGTACACAGGGAAGCTGGATCTCGTTCATCTCCTGGTTTCCGCCTTCTATTTCACGGCCCACTTTGATGGTGGCATCATCAACAACCTCTATTTTGTTCACCAGGGAGGCATAGGGGTAATCCAGCATGGCAGCCAGCATACCACCCACCTGGCCGGCCCCTTCATCTGCCTGGGCACCGGTGAGGATCAGGTCGTATTTGCCCTTTTCGATTTCCGCCTTGAGGACGGCGGCAATGCCTTTTCCGTCGGAACCCTCAAATGCCTCATCACTCAACAGCACGCCGTTGTTGGCACCCATGGCCATCTCCCGCCGCAGCACCTCTTCTGATTCATCATCCCCCACCGTTACAACAGTGACACTGCCGCCCACATTGTCCACGATCTGGATGGCTTCTTCCACCGCATAATTATCCCATTCATTCACTGA
>JAABSS010000097.1 GCA_011390235.1 Desulfotignum sp. | reverse complement strand
AGTAAACCAGGTCGTCACGGTCAAGGTCGTTGCCCGCTGAATTGAGTTCAAATTCATTCTCAGCAGTATCCGGAACACGCTTGACACATACCAAAATCTCCATGTATTACCTCCTTTGCTTGTGTGGGCAGAAACCTGTTTGCGGTGCCTGCCGTCTGCTTTTCTTTTTTATTGTCTTTTTTACATCATTATCGTAAATGCAGGGCAATCAGTTCTGTAAAATCCAGTGCTTCCATTTCCCCTTCCTTTC
>JAABSS010000096.1 GCA_011390235.1 Desulfotignum sp. | reverse complement strand
CTGGGATGCGGCCTGGATCCAATACCGGAAATCCGTCCAGAGAATGGCCTTGTCTGCCGTGACCACGGCAACCCCGGCAGAGCCGGTAAAACCGGTAAGCCAGGCCCTGGCCTGCCAGTGGCCGGTGACATATTCACTCTGGTGGGGATCTGCACTGGGCACCACTAAAGCAGCGATCTGTTCGGCTGCCATTATCTGTCTTACAGCAGCCAGTTTTTCAGAAGATTTCACTTTGTTTTCCTATTCAAACTTGAATTTATGGATCAAATCATCCAGTTTTCTGGTCTCGTTCTCCATATTCCGTGTATCCGCATCAATATGGGTACAGTTTTCCGACATCTTTTTGTTTGCCTGGCTGTCCTTTTATCGGTTTCTTTGTCGTAATCATCCATATGGATTTTCATGATTTTGTCCAAAGGCATACACTGTTTAAAAATGTTTCTCAATATTTTTGTCACCTTCCCCCCCCCCTCTTTTTAAATTCTGCTGTTTGTTGTATACCTTGACCAGAAACTGTTACGCCATTATAGATTATACGTTTCATAAAAAAATATTTATGCATATAAAGGAGAACTCCCCCGCTTATGAACCCATTATTTGATACCGTCATTGACCGCACCAATACCCATTCCATGAAATGGGAAAAATACGAGGGAACCGATATTCTGCCCATGTGGGTGGCGGACATGGATTTCAAGGCACCACCTGCCGTGCTGGCTGCCCTGCAAAAAATCATTACCCATGGTATCCTGGGATACACCCTGATCCCCCATGACCTGAACCAGATTGTGACATCGCGCCTCAAATTTCTGTACGGCTGGGAAGTGGAAACAGACTGGCTGGTCTGGATTCCCGGTGTGGTTTCCGGGCTGAATGCGGTCTGCAGGGCTTTTGGGAGCCAGGACCAGGCCATTGTCACCACCACCCCCATCTATCCGCCTTTTTTGTCGGTATCTGCGCATTGCGGCAAACCGTTGCACACCCTTCCCATGGTCACAGAAGCAGGCCGCAGCACCCTTGATTTTGAAAGACTTGAACAGATGTTTCAAAAAAAACCGGCCGTGTTTTTGTTCTGCAGTCCCTACAACCCCTGCGGCACCCTGTTTACTACAGAGGAACTCAACAGGCTGGCAGACCTGTGTGACAAATATGATGTGATTTTGTGCAGCGATGAAATCCACAGTGACTTTGTTCTGGATCAAAACAACCGGCATATTCCGTCAGCCAAGGTCTCAAGGCATGCTGCCGCACGCACCATCACCCTGATGGCACCTTCAAAAACCTATAATATTCCGGGACTGGGATGTTCTTTTGCCGTGATTTCAGATCCGGATCTACGCAACCGGTTCAAGGCAGCATGCAAAGGCACCCTGCCCAGCGTGAACCTCATGGGATTGGCTGCGGCAAAAGCAGCCTATGCATCCTGCGACGACTGGTTGGCACAATTGATCGCCTATCTGCGGCAAAACAGAGACACGGTGATGGAAAAAGTCAGCCAGATGCCCGGCTGCAGACTCGATCCCATCCAGGCAACCTTTCTGGCATGGATCGATATCACTGAAACCGGACTTACAGACCCGGTGGGCTTTTTTGAACAGGCAGGGGTCGGGCTGTCTGACGGCAAATTTTTCGGTGCCCCCGGTTTTGTCCGGCTCAATTTCGGATGCCCTGCCGTCATCCTGGACAAAGGACTGCAGCGCATGGAAAAAGCGCTGCAAAACCTTTGACATGCCACCCATTCACTTTTATATGAAAGCCGTCAGCCATCAGCTAACAGCTAACAGCTTTTATGATTTGTTGTGCCCGGCAGGGCATGGCTGTTTATATGATGATAATTGTGTAACCGAGGTAAAAGAAACAGACGGTACATATTGACCAACGGCAAAACCATTTTCCGGAGATACCCATGAAAACGATTATAGAACCTTTCCGCATCAAGACCACGGAACCCATCCATATCATTTCCAAAGAACAGCGCATACACGCCCTGGCAGATGCACACCAGAATGTATTCTTACTGGATGCCGAAGACTGCTGCATCGATCTGCTGACTGATTCCGGCACCGGTGCCATGTCCACCCGGCAGTGGGCCGCCATGATGATGGGGGATGAATCCTATGCCGGCAGCCGTTCCTGGAAGCATTTCGAAGACACTGTCAAGGATATCACCGGCATCAGGCATGTGTTTCCCACCCACCAGGGTCGGGCCGCAGAAGCCATCCTCGCCCAGACCCTTATCCGCAAAGGCGATGTCATCCCCAACAACTCCCACTTTGACACCACCCGGGCCAATATTGAATATGTGGGCGGGGTGGCAATAAATCTTTTGTGTCCGGAAGGCACAGACACAGCAGACACCTCCCCCTTCAAGGGGAACATGGACATTGAAAAGCTTGAACAGTGTATTGCCGCCAACGGCAGAGAAAACATTCCCTTTGCCATGATCACGGTCACCAACAACACCGGTGGGGGACAGCCGGTTTCTTTGAAAAATATCCGGGACGTCAAATCAGTGCTGCGCAAACACGGGATACCCCTGGTCATTGATGCCTGCAGATTTGCGGAAAATGCCTATTTCATAAAACACCGGGAACCAGGCTATGAAAACAAATCCCTGCTGGAGATTGCCAGAAAAATTTTTTCCTGTGCCGACGGTGCCACCATGAGCTGTAAAAAAGACGGCCTGGCCAATATCGGGGGTTTTCTCATCTGCAACAACGATGACTGGGCTGAAAAATTCCGTACCCTGCTGATTATCAGGGAAGGATTTCCCACCTATGGGGGGCTTGCCGGCCGGGATCTGGAAGCCATTGCCGTGGGCCTGAAAGAGGCCCTGGAATACGACTACCAGGTCTACCGCCATGCCACTGTCCAGTATCTGAGCAAAAGCCTCATTGGCATCGGGGTTCCCATTGTCCGGCCGGCAGGCGGGCATGCCGTGTTCCTTGATGCAAAAAAAATGCTGCCCCATATTCCCTCTCTCCAATATCCGGGTATCGGTATTGTCAATGCCCTGTATACACAAGGGGGTGTAAGGGGTGTGGAACTGGGATCTGTGATGTTCGGGGCATTTGATGAAAACGGAAATGAGACAGCATCCCCCCTGGAACTAGTGCGCCTGGCATTTCCCAGGCGGGTCTATACCCAGAGCCATTTTGATTACCTCATTGAAGTGATCAAAGAGGTGTGGGAAAACAGGCAGGATATTCCCGGGTATAAGATTATTTACCAGGCACCGTTTCTGCGCCACTTCACCTGCCATTTTGAAAAAATTGCCAAGACATGACACAGCGGATATTACTTTTTGCTTGACTAAAAACACCCATCTTTTTATAGTTGGCCAATTTACAATTAAAATTGTAGGTATGATGTACCCAAAATTCAACCTAAACAAAGGGAGTAGAGCATGAAATCATTATTCAAGGTAGTAGGAGTTGCGGTATTTTCCATGATTGTATTTGCAGCACCCGGCTTTGCCGCCGATACAGTCAAAGTGGCCAGTGCCGGGGTCATCTCCGGTGATCTGGCACCCTATGGTATTTCAGCCCTCAGGGGAGTGGAAATAGCTGTGGATGATCTCAATGCCAAAGGCGGCATTTTGGGCAAAAAAATCGAATTGCTGGTGGGCGATGATGTGTGCAAGCCCGAAGTTGCCGTAAACATCGCCACCAAACTGGTATCTGACGGTGCCCAGATGATCATCGGCCATGTCTGCTCCGGTGCCACCATTGCTGCCAACAAAATTTACAAGGATGCCAATCTCCTGATTGCCTCTCCTGCCTCCACCAGTGATGCCCTGACCTTTACGGGTGAACATCCCAATTTTTTCAGAACCATTGCCAATGACGGTGCCCAGGCCATTTTGATGACCGATTTTGTGAAAAATGAAATCAAAGCCAAAAAAGTAGCCCTGATCCATGACAAAGGCGATTACGGCAAAGGCCAGATGGAACTTGTCAGACAAAATTTTGAAAAAATGGGCGGGGTGGAAATCGTTCTGTTTGAAGGGGTGACCACCGGTGCAGTGGATTATTCCGCCATTGTCCAGAAAATCAAACGGTCCGATGCCGAAGTTACCATGTGGGGCGGATATCACTCAGATGCCTCCAAAATCGTCCAGATGCTCAAAAAGAAAAGGGTGGACACCACCTTCTTCGGTGCTGACGGCATCATTGGTGACAATTTTACCAACCTGGCCGGCAAATATGCGGAAGGTGTCTATGCCACTGGACCCAACGACACTTCCAGCAACCCTTTGTACCAGGAATTATCTGCCAAACACCAGAAAAAATTCGGTGAAGATCCCGGTACTTTTTTCTTTAACGGATATGCCTGCCTCCAGGCCCTGGCTGCTGCTGCTGAAAAAGCCGGTTCCCTGGACTATGATGCCATGCGTGCCGCCATGTTTGAAATCACGGTGGACTCTCCTTTAGGCCCCATCGGGTTTGATGAAAAAGGGGACGTTGTCGGTGCGGGTTTCTCCGTATACAAGGTTATTGATGGAAAATACCAGCAGGTAAATTAACACCTGATGCATGTAAAAAACAGGGGCGTAATCCATGATGGATCTGCGCTCCTGTTTTTGTACCCAGTGATTTTGCCAAAATTTACCAAAGACCAGGATTAATTACCATGCGTTGGATTAATATATTATTGGGCGTGGCTGTGGCCGGCATCATCGGTTTTTTTGCCATCCGCGAGCTTATCATCGACCCCATGTATTTTTTTGAACTGTTTCTGGGGGGCCTGACCAGGGGGAGCATTTACGCCCTGATCGCCCTGGGATATACCATGGTGTACGGCATCATTCAGCTGATCAATTTTGCCCATGGTGAGATCTATATGATCGGGGCCATGACTGCCCTCATCGTTGCAAGCGTTTTGGGGATGTGGGGCTGGAATACTGCTGTTATCGTCATCCTGGCATTTGTGTTTGCCATTGTGTATTCCTGTGCCTACGGGTTTACCGTGGAAAAAATCGCTTACAAACCGTTGCGGAACGCTCCCAGGCTGTCGGCCCTGATATCTGCCATCGGCATGAGCCTGTTTCTCCAGAACTATGTTATGCTGGCCCAGACCCCGGAATATCTGCCGTTTAGAAG
>JAABSS010000095.1 GCA_011390235.1 Desulfotignum sp. | reverse complement strand
GGTACCCACAAAAGGGCTGCGAACACCTGAAAAAACGGCCGAAAAAATGATTTTGAGAGAACCGAAAATTATGACCGGCAGCCGGGTATTGACGATCAACTCCGGTTTCGGCGGAATCAATGCAGCGCTTTTAATAGAAGGGGTTCCATAGGATGCGATTCGAAGCGGTTATAACAGGTTTGGGATGGGTTGGCAGAAGAACCATGGGCCATCCGGGAAGAATTCGGGAGTTTGAAACCGATGCGCGCCTGCCCGAACTCAGGCGAAAAGATGTTCTGGCTCAGCCGTATAAACCCTTCGGGCGGATGGATGCCTTTTCAAAACTCGGGTTTGCGGCCATTGCCTTTGCCCTTGAGGATGCCGGAATAACAAGCGGTTCTCCGAAAAAAGAGATCGGCCTTGTTGCAGCCACGTCAACCGGATGCATCGAAACAGATCTTTGTTACTGGCAGACTGTGCTGAAAAACAGCCCGAGCCCTGCCCTGTTTGCGTATACTCTGGATTCATGTTTTCTGGGAGAAGCTGCCATCTGTTTTGGCCTGACCGGTGAAACCTATGTGATCAATGAAAAAAACAATGATGGACGAAGCGCCTTGTTTTTTGCACTTGAAGCCTTGTGCATGGAACAGTGCGAGGCAGTTGTCTGCGGCGTCTGCAATTCCGATATCAGGTGTGCTGAAAACCGCTGCAACCGGCCCGTGCCGGGGGCACTTTTTTTTGTGCTGGAACCTGTCAAGGAAGGATCGTTAATGATTGTATCCGCTGACGCACCTGAATCCATATATGATAAAGATAACCATGTAATTGATGATATATTCGGACTTGTACAAAAATACAGGCCCGATGTCGGAATATCATTGTAAGGACCGCCCTATGAAAATCCAATTGGTTTATCCCTCTTGGCCCAAACTGGAAAAACAGACCGAGTTCCATCTGCCGCCCCACGGACCCGTGGTCTTGGCAGCGGCACTGCCCCATGATGTTGATGTTGATTTTGTCGATGAAAATGTTGAAACACTCCAAATTGATCAAACCGCAGATATGGCGGCCATTTCCGTGATGCTGACCTGCCAGCTGCCCCGGGCATTTGAAGTCGCGGGCCTTTACCGGAAAACCGGTATCCCGGTTATTTTCGGCGGGATCGCTGTGATGCTGCATGCCGATCAAGTAATGGAACATGCGGATTCTGTTTTTTTGGGTGAAGCCGAAGGCCGGATGGAGGCGGTTATTGAAGATTTCAAAAACGGCGGATTGAAAAAAGTGTATCATTACATGCAGGATTTTCCGGATATCGGGCTTGTCGGAACCGCCAGGCGGGAAATTCTCAAAAGAGATCTTTACAACTACCGGGGCATCCAGATGCTGGATCTGGTCCATGCATCCCGGGGCTGTAAATTCAATTGTTTTCCCTGCTGTAACGGCTTTTTGGGCGGACGGCAGTTCCGGCCGAGGCCCATAGACAAGGTCATCCGGGAAATGGAGGCCATTCCCAATAACCGCTTGTTTATTGTGGACAATTCTTTGGCCCACGATAAAAAATGGCTGATGGAACTGTTTGCGGCGATGATCCCGTTAAAGAAAAAATGGGTGTCCCATCCTTTGATGGATGATGATGATGTGCTGAAACTGGCGGCAGATGCCGGGTGCTGGTATGTCTACCAGGCGGTATTCGACACCTCGAAGGTAATTGAAACAAGGATAAAGCGACTCAAGGATCACGGCATCGGTGTGGAAGGGACCATTATCCTGGGGACGGACGACCATGATGAAAATGAAATTAAAAAACTGGTGGATTTTTTGATGCACATCAACCTCGACATGGCAGAGTTCACCATTTTAACGCCATTTCCCAAATCCCCCATTCGGGAGAAATTCAAGCGTCAGAATCGGATCACCAGCAACGACTGGAGGAAATATACCTGTGACAACGTGGTATTTCAGCCCAAAAACATGACAGCTGAAACACTGAAATCGCTTTATAATGATGCCTGGGACACTTTCTACAGCGACGGCGGGTATCAGACAAAGATGGGAGAGCTGTTTTTCAAGGTCATGAAAAAAGAAATTCTTGACGGTACATATAAGCGTTACAATCCGAAAAGAAAAAGACAATTCCATAAGGCAGTGTCTTGATGAGCCGAATTCTGTTGATATCTTCCAACACCATGGTAGACCCCATGCCGACATACCCTTTAGGGATGGCCCTTGTGGCTGCGGCTCTTGAACAAGACGGTCATCGGGTGAAACAGCTTGATCCTGTGGCGCAAAAAATGGATCTGATGCTCCTTGCAGAAACGGCCATTAATGAATTCAATCCCGATGTGATCGGCATTTCAGTCCGCAATATTGACACGGTGGATTCCTGCGCTGCAACGGAGCGCTGGTACCCTGGATACGTAAAAAAACTTGTGGATCGCATCCGGATCCTGACATCAAAGCCTGTGGTTCTCGGGGGACCGGCATTTTCCATTATGCCGGAAATAATCCTTGCGTATACCGGTGCTGATTTCGGTGTGGTGGGCGAGGGCGAAGTCCTTGTCAGAAAACTGGTGCGGGATATCGCTGAAGGAAGCGCAACCAAAAAAATTGTGGGGCCTGAACAAAGGCTGATAAACACACCCGATTTTCTGTCACCACAATATGATGACAGGTTTGTCCACACCTATTACGACGAGAGCGGCATGCTCAGTTACCAGACCAAACGGGGGTGTCCATACAAATGCAATTACTGCACATACCCTTTGATAGAAGGAAAAAGAATCCGTTACCAGGATCCGGGATTCGTGGCGGACAATCTGCTTGAACTGAGAAACAAATTCGGGGTGGATACTGTTTTTTTTACGGATTCGGTGTTCAATGACCCGAATGAACACTATCTTGAAGTGGCCCGGGAGATGATCCGGAAAAAATGCGGTATCAAATGGGCGGGGTATTTCAGGCCCGAAAACATCTCTTCGGAAAAACTCGCTCTTTTGAAGCGCTCCGGGTTGTATGCCATGGAACTCGGATCTGATGCAGCCTGTGATACTACCCTGAAAGGTCTGAACAAAAGCTTTGATTTTCAAACCATTTTCAACATGAACAAAAATTGTAATAAGGCACAGATCCCCTGCGCCCATTTTTTTATTTTCGGGGGACCCGGCGAGACAGCTGAAACGGTTGAAGAAGGCCTTGAAAATATTCAACATCTGGAAAACTGTGCGGTGTTTGTTTTTTCCGGTATAAGGATTCTGCCGGGCACCGGTATTCACAAAATAGCTGTTGAACAAGGTGTTGTTTCGGAGGCTGATGACCTTTTACACCCCTGTTATTATTTTTCACCGGAAATTGATAAAAGAGATATGGATGATATGCTCAAAACTGCGTTCAAAAATCGGAAAGACCGGTTTTTCCCGCCCGAGAAAGGGTATATGCGGATGCAGGCCCTCAAGTTATTCGGTTTCAAGGGGTTGTTGTGGGATATGGCGATAAAATTTCAGAAGTCTGTCAAAAACTGATGCATGAAAATGACACAAAATAAAATTCTGCTCATTCATCCGCTGGGATATCCTGGGGACAGGGCCGGGGAGGATATATCAAGAAAGGCCAATATCATGCCGCCGCTTGGACTGGCCAGTATTGCCGCCTACCTTGCGCAATTTGAAATCCGGGCCGATATTATCGACTGTTATGCTCACCCTTTTTCAGATGATCTGATCACGGCATATATTAAAAAAGAAAGTCCTTTGTTCGTGGGATTTTCCTGCACCACAGCCACTTTTCTGGATGGGGTCAGGATTGCCGGGCAGATTAAAAAGATCCGGACTGAAATTCAAGTCGTATTCGGCGGGGTACATGTGTCTGCTCTGAAAGAAAAAATAATCGATCGATATCTTGTCATCGATTATGTGGTAGTGGGTGAAGGAGAGCATACCCTGCACAGGCTTTTGACGGCTGCTCCGGATGAAAAGGCAGGCATCAAAAACCTGGTATTGCGCTCTGAATCAGGAAAAGCGGTTTTCACAGGTTTCAGAAAAAAGCAGCTCGATTTGGACACCCTGCCCTTCCCGGCATATGAAAAACTTTCCGGTTTTCCGAATGCTTATAAATTGCCGATTTTCAATTATCCGTCCGTGCCCAATGCCAGCTGTATTTCAAGCCGTGGCTGCCCCTATGCCTGCTCCTACTGCGATCGTTCGGTTTTCAGGCGCACTTTCCGGTATAATTCCGCCCGATATCTCTACCATCATTTGAAATATGTAAAAGATAAATATGGCATAAGGCACATCAATTTCTATGACGACCAGTTCACGTTCAACCGAAAAAGGGTTGAACAATTTGCCGAACTGATGATCGAGAAACCCTTGAAAATGACCTTCAATTGTGCAGCAAGGGCCGAACATCTGGATGCCCCGCTGCTGGATCTGATGAAAAAAGCCGGGTGTTGGATGATCAGCCTTGGGATAGAAACAGGAGATGAAGACCTGCTTGCAAAACATCGCCAGAATCCGGACCTTGAGATGATAGCCCGCAAAGTCGAACTGATAAAGAAGGCCGGAATCCGGGTCAAGGGACTTTTGATGATGGGCCTGCCCGGAGAAACAAGACAAAGTATTCAGAAAAGCAAAACATATGTGAATTCTCTGAAGCTGAGCGATTTCAACCTGGCCAAATTCACCCCTTTCCCGGGGTCGCCCATCTATGATCAGATCCAAAAAACAGGGCCGGTAATGGGCAATTTTGATGAGAATTGGGAAAAAATGGACTGCATGCAGTTTGTATTTGTCCCAAAAGGTATGACAAAGGCGGAACTGGATGAAGAATTTATCACATTTTACAAAACCCATTTCATGAGACCCGGGGTCTGGATAAACTATGTCAGCATGCTTTGGAAGTCTCCGGATTCATGGAAAAGATTTTTAAAAGATCTGTTTGGATTTCTCCGGTTCGCCCTGGCTGATAAAAGAAGGTAAATCAGGTCTTTGTTTTTAAACGCTTTTTTTAAGCCGGTGGTTGTTTAGTTTTAAAAGCCTGATTTTCATCTTGACTTAAATTGACACCCTTTGATACAAGCACAACATTCTGCACTTGTACCAGGAGGGAATGAATAATATTTATTTTGGGGGT
>JAABSS010000094.1 GCA_011390235.1 Desulfotignum sp. | reverse complement strand
GCCTCATCCCATTGCACCTTCCCGTCCATGGCTTTGGCATAGGGATCCAGCAACAGCTTGGCGGGATTGCAGCAAAAACCCTGGGAGGGTTCCCACGGGCCGTGGATTCGAAATCCATACCGCTGGCCCGGCTCCACTGTGGGCAGATACCCATGCCAGCAATACCCTGTCACTTCAGGGAGATCGATACGTGTTTCATTGTCGTTTTCATCAAAAAAGCAGAGTTCAACGCGTTCGGCAATCTCTGAAAACAAGGAAAAATTGGTGCCGGAGCCATCAAACACAGCACCTAAAGGGTAGGGTTGTCCAGGCCATATTTTCATCATTGTATTCCTTTGCATCGGTTTGGATCTGCTCTGTACAGGATCTGCACGGCAGCGGTCCAGGTTCTGGTCAAAAAACACATCATGGGCAAGTAAAGATTCATCAGATTTTTGAAATCATTCTGACGGATAATTATCTCTCATTTGCCGGTGTCACGTCAAACAATCTTTGCACTGATATCCAAGATTGCAGACTTTTGAGCCTCTTTGATCTATCCATAGCTCCGCCACTTTGGTTACATCCCAAATCAACTGTCTGAAAAACAAATTCCTGATTTCCCAATCTCCGGATATAGTCACTTTTTCGGACCCGCTCTGCAATCAGGGAAAACATGTATATGAATCACTGTTTTCATGCAAAATGTGGGTAACCGTGTGCTGCTGCAAAACCGGCTTTACCAGGCTTGATCATATCAAGTGTGCAATCATATGCACCTCCAAATGAGTACAATCCCCCATTTATTTTATTAATGTTTACCGGTATAACGTGGATGTCAGATACATTGGAACCCATTGAAACATTAAAAAAGGAAGACCGCATGGATACCAGGAAACAAACAGAAGACCATGGCACACTGGTTGCGGCAATGACATCTGCTGACTTTTATCCCCACAAGCCGACCGATATCATACACAAGCAGACACACATCTCTGATGTCTTTCTTGCCGGTGATCTGGTCTATAAAGTCAAGAAACCCGTCAATCTGGGATTTCTTGATTTCAGCACCCTGGAAAAGCGCCATGAATTCTGCTGTGAAGAGGTCCGGTTGAATCAGCGTCTCACCACAGACATCTATCTTGGGGTTGAAAAAATCACCCGGGATAAAAACGGATATGGGTTAAACAGATCCGGACAGACCGTCGTGGACTACGCCGTCAAAATGCGGCGCCTGCCGGATGAAAACACTCTGAAATCCTTGCTTTTATCAAACCGGGTCACTGAATCATTTATCGAGCGTCTGATCCGTACCCTGTCTGATTTTTATACAGCATCTGCATTAACAAAAAAGGAGATGGACCAATTTGGTTCTTTTGACGCCATTTGGCAAAATTGCCAGGATAATTTCAACCACCTGCCTGATTTTTCCGACACCGGGGCCGGCAAAAGAAAACTTCAGCTGATAAAGGCCGCAACCCGGATGTTTCTGGACCGCCATAAAGAGTTATTTGACCGCCGCATCGAAAACAACCATATCTGCGACACCCATGGCGATTTAAAAACAGAACATGTCTACCAGTATCAGGGCGTTCAGATACTGGACTGCATTGAATTCAACCCCGCGTTCCGTTACCAGGACACGGCATCGGATCTGGCTTTTCTGGCCATGGACATGGATTTTCTCGGCCACCGGCCGACCGCCCTTTTTCTGCTCAGCCGGTATGTAAAAACGACCAGTGACCCGGATTTGATGCAGGTGATTGATTTTTACAAATGCTTTCGGGCCATGGTGCAGGTAAAGGTGTATCATTTGCAGATTGAGACGATCCCGTCACACGATGATGCCAATAAGGCCAAACATATCCATAAAATGGAACAATACCTGGATCTGGCTTATCAGTATGCCCTGAAAACGGCTTTTCCGGTCATCTGGGTGACCTGCGGCATGATTGCAGCAGGCAAAAGCACGGTGGCAGAAAAACTGGCAGCACTGTTTTCCATACCCTGGATCCGCAGTGATGAAATCCGCAAAACCCTGTTTGAGAAGTTGCCTGACAAATCCGGCAAGACCGGGTTTGAAAAAGGAATGTATAGCCCGGATGCCACCTCGCTTGTGTATGGCAAAATGCTGGTCACAGCCCAGGCAGCACTTGAAAAAGGCAGATCCGTGATCCTGGATGCCACCTGCAGCAGGCAAAAAGAACGGCAGGATATACTGCAGCTGGCCCGGGACACATCTGCCAACATCATTTTTGTTGAATGCCGGTGCCCGGACCAGGAAATCAAGGCCCGGCTGAAAAACCGGGAACACCAATCCACGGTATCTGACGCACGGCTGGACCATTTTGCC
Source organism: Desulfotignum sp. (assembly GCA_011390235.1). The sequence goes on along the minus strand of JAABSS010000094.1, from coordinate 2,796 downwards.
GCCATAAAGAAGCGCATGGCCCCTTTTGACCATTTGTCAGCGGATGTGCACATGCCGGTTCGAACCGATCAGTCCCTGGACAGCATCATCGAGACCATTCTGACAGGCGAGCATGAACTGCTGGCAAGGCAGACCGCACAAAAAGCCCGGTGAAGCAAAAGGGTTTACTATTGGAGACGCCTCTACTGGGCGGTATAGCCCCCATCAATGACCAGCTCGCTGCCGGTGACAAATGCGGATTCCTCCGAAGCAAGATACAGGGCGCCATATGCAATATCCTCAGGCTTTCCAACGTGGCCGACAGGATGCTTGCTGTCCAGATTTTTTCGAAAGGCTTCCACCCCTTCTTCAGAGGCTTTGCCCAGTTCTTCAACAAGAGGGGTCCAGATATATCCGGGATGAATGGAATTCACGCGAATACCTTGTTTTGCATAAATCAAGGCATCTGTCTTGCTCATCAACCGCACAGCCCCTTTTGATGCATGATAGGCCGGCAGATCCGGTGCACCGACAATCCCGTAAATGGAAGAAAGATTGATAATACTGCCGCCCTTGTTTTTCTGCATATGGGGAATGGCATATTTGGTACACAGGAACACCCCTTTGACATTCACGTTCATCAGGTTGTCCCATTCCTGTGCATCAATCTCATGGGTGGGTTTGTTGGGACCGGCAATACCGGCGTTGTTCACCAGGATGGTAATGCTGTCAGCCGGCGAGATCACATCGGCCACATTTTTTTCATCAGAAGTGTCCAGATGCTGATACTCTGCCCGGCCCTGGTTTTGGCGGATTTCTTCAACCAGTTGTTCGCCTTCATCATCAATAATGTCGGTGACGATCACATAAGCCCCTTCCCTGGCAAACAGTTTACAGATTTCCCGGCCGATTCCCCGGGCACCGCCCGTAATCAATGCGGTTTTAGCGTTCAAGCGATCCATTGTGTTTTCCTCCTATCTCTTGTTATATGCATGGGTGTTAATAAAAAACAGCCGCCACCGGCGAATCATCGGGCATCTCTTTCAAAGGCACCGGAAATACAGACGCACCGTTTCTGAGTGCATGGCATGCGGCCACATTGAGCAAATCCTGGTCTTTCGCCTGCTTTTCAGAATGGAAGACCGGTCCGTCATCCCAGCTGAACTGCCCCCATTGGTCGACATCCCGGGCGACTATCAGGTGTTTCACCTGCCCGGTGGGTGCCTGCTGGAGAATATGGGCCAGATCATTGGCGGTTTTGCCTGACCCCTTCAGATCCTGATATGTTTTTAACGCCTGGTTCAGGTCTTTGCGGGTGTGCGGTGCGACAATTTCCCAGGCCGCTTTTTGCAGGTCCTGTGCCGACATATTTTCCGGATTTCCCGTGATCCCTTCTTTTACAAGGTGAGGATAGGTGTTGGCGGATCGATACAGGGCGTGGAGATAGTCCACACCCGCCAGGATCAGCAGATCCGAACGCGGACCCAAAAAGGTGGTCAACGCTTTGTTAATGGCTTGAAAATACCGCAGAATACGGTCTTTATCTTCATCATCAGCCACGCCCTGGCCATGGAAAGCCGCCGCTTTTCTGCCCGGCGCCTGGCTGGTCTGGCTTGCGGTATGAAACTGGAGCTGTTTTTCCTGAAGATCGAACCGCAGTGCCTGGGACAGGCTGTCCGGCAGATTTTCGGGTGTGATTTCATCACAATGCTCCCTGGTGCACTGATACAACCGGCATTCATTCTGACTGAGGGCAAGGATAAAAAAAGTGGTGTCATACGCCACCAGGGGCAAAACCGGTTTCAGGTGAAACTGATCTGCCACCACTGCCACTTCGGGCGTGTCCATGGAAAGCCGAAAGGCACGCATAAGTTCAGGTGACATAAAAAGGGCGAACCCGTCTTTTTGATACTGCCAGAATGCTGCATTGCCATTTTCCAGCAGCGCCATGGCAGGGCCCAGGTCAATGCTCTGAGCGATGGGTTTGATCTTTTCCATGATATTCTTAAAACGGATCTGATTTTGCAGGCTTTCTTTACCGCTCCTGCGGGTAGGTATATATATGGAGATGCATGCAGCATTTTCATGTTTGAGCAAGGCATCGAGGTCATTTTTGTTGAATGCATCCGCCAGATGCATGTTACCGGGTGTTGTTATATGTTTCATCTGTCTGTTCTCCTTATTATCCGGTATGTTGCCAATTTTTTGTTACCTTACCAGACCATGAAAAAGGATCATATGGTGAAAAACCACCATTTTTTATCGTCACGGTATGCAGTTGAATCGGGTTTGTGTATTTTCCAACAGGCGGTCATGGATCAAAAATAGACAAATACAAGAAAATGTTCTCCAATATGGGGGTTATTGTGTATTGTATAACCGGCAAAAAAAAAGTACCTTTATTCTATTTAGAAAAATTCAATATTACCGGACCCAAACACAGCTCAGACCGGTATCAGGCGAAAGGAAAAATACAGATGAATCAAACAGATTTTGTGCTCTCAACAGAAACATGCGATGGGGTTATTTTTGACCTGGATGGTGTGATCACCCAGACGGCAAAGGTACATGCAAAAGCGTGGAAAACCCTTTTTGACAGCTATCTGGAAAACCGGGCAGCCCGTGAAAACCAGGAATATATTCCTTTTGACGCAGACAAAGAATACCGCACTTATGTAGATGGGAAACCCCGCTATGACGGGGTAGAATCGTTTCTCAAATCCAGAGGGATCGACCTGCCCCGGGGAAATCCGTCAGACGGTCCGGACAGGGAAACCATTTACGGGCTTGGCAACAAAAAAAACCAGATTTTCAATG
>JAABSS010000093.1 GCA_011390235.1 Desulfotignum sp. | reverse complement strand
ATCTGATATGCCGTCTGAAGGAAAACTGGCTTTCGTATCCCAGAGCGGCGCCATCTGCACATCGATTCTGGATCTTTCCTTTAAAGAAAAAATCGGCTTCAGCCATTTTGTGAGCATCGGTTCCATGGTGGATGTGGATTTCGGGGATATGATCGATTATCTTGGCAATGATTCTCAGACAAAAAGCATTCTGCTTTACATAGAAAACCTTTCCCGGATACGCAAGTTCATGAGCGCTGCACGCGCAGTATCCAGGATCAAGCCCATCGTGGTCTTGAAGGCCGGACGAAGTGAAGCCGGTGCCCAAGCGGCATCATCACACACCGGGGCCCTGGCCGGAGAAGACGCGGTATATGACACAGCATTCAAACGCGCCGGTATCATCCGGGTGAATACCATAGCACAATTATTCGACTGTGCGGAACTCATGGCCAAAAAACCGCCTCCCGCAGGATCACGCCTGGCAATCATCACCAACGGCGGAGGGCCCGGTGTAATGGCCACGGATGCACTGGGTGGTCACGGCCTGAAACCAGCTGCGCTCTCTTCGGAAATCACCCAATCTTTGGATGAGGTGCTGCCCCGGTATTGGAGCCGGAATAATCCGGTTGATATTTTAGGGGATGCGACCCGGGAAAGGTTCATGAAAACCTTTGACATCTGCTATGCAAGCAAATCCTTTGACGCTATCCTTGCCATTATGGTGCCCCAGGCATTGACAGACCCGGAACCTGTGGCAAAAGCCCTGGCTGAATCAGCTCAAGACAAAAATTTTCCCATATTTGCCTCCTGGATCGGCGGTCAAAAGATGGAAAAAGCGGTTGACGTATTAAACCAGGCAAAAATTCCGACGTATGAAACACCGGAAAGGGCGGTGCAGTCCTTTGTTTTCATGGTGGAATACAACCAGAATCTGAAGATGCTGACACAGATTACCCCGAAGCTCTCCCATGAACTGCATTATGATCCAGACAAGGCCCAGAAACTGATTCACAAGCATATCAAGAAACATTCCGGCCTTCTGTCGGAAACCGCATCCAAAGAGATTTTATCTGCATACGGCATCCCGGTGAATACCACAAAAACAGCATCCACAGAAGATGATGCCGTTGCTGCGGCTGAAGAAATCGGATTTCCTGTGGCTGTAAAGCTCATGTCGCCGGACATTTCCCATAAAACCGATGCCCGGGGAGTGCATCTGAATTTAGATTCCACAGATGCGGTGCGCACGGCTTTCCAGAAAATCATGGAAGGGGCCCAAGCGTACAACCCGGATGCCCATATTCAAGGGGTATCTGTTCAGCAGTATATTGACAGCCCGGACCATGAACTGCTGATCGGCGCAAAAAGCGACCCCTCTTTCGGACCTGTTATCGTGTTCGGTTTAGGGGGTATTTTTACTGAAATTTTAGAAGACCGGGCACTGGGACTGCCGCCGTTAAACCGCCTGCTGGCACGGCGCATGATGGAAAATACACGTGCATATAAACTTTTGCAGGGATTCCGCAACCGGCCGCGTGCAGATATGGAAGCGCTGGAAGAACTCCTCATGCGCGTTTCACAACTGGTGAGTGATTTTCCCCAGATTGTTGAACTGGACATGAATCCTGTAATCGTCAAAGACGGACGTCCCCGGGCTGTGGATGCCCGCATCCGGCTTGAAGATACATCACAGTCAGCGACTTTGCATCTGGTTATCAGCCCGTATCCGGATGAATACGAGTTCCATGAAAAAACCGATGACGGCCGCAATATTTTTATCCGGCCTGTCAAGCCGGAAGATGCACCACTTTTACAGGAACTTTTCCAGGAACTTTCACCTACCAGCATCTATCATCGGTTTTTCAGTGCCATGAAAGAAATTTCACCGGACATGCTGGCCAGATTCACCCAGATCGATTATGACCGGGAAATCGCCCTGACCGCCCTGAATGAAGATCCAGAAACAAGAGAAATGTTCGGCATTGCCAGGGTGATCAGCGATCCAGACGGAAAAACCGGTGAATTTTCTGTATTGATCGGAGATCCATGGCACGGCCATGGTATCGGTGCCCGACTGCTTGGCCGGGTTTTGCAGATTGCCAAAAAACAGGGAATTGAAAAGGTCCGGGGAACCGTGTTACGGGAAAACCGCAAAATGATTGCTTTCGGCAAAAGCCTGGGTTTTCATGCCCGGGCCGATGCAGACCTGGGAGAAATAGAACTGGAAATCAAACTTAAAGAGGCGGAGTTTTCTTTTTTAGATCAAAAACCAACCGCCCAATGAGAAAGCCTGGTGAAACCCCCATTAAACAAACAAAAAGGAGAAATTACATCATGTTACAGGAAAAACTGTACAAAAACATACTGACAGGCTGTTTTGCCACTGTCTTACTGATCGGATTGATGGTCCTGACAGGACCTCTGATCACCATGGCAGACAGTGCCACAAAGGATTCTTCGCAACGGCTTGAGACCTTGGGAAAGGCATTCAGGGATGGGAGCAAAAAAATCAGCCCTGCAGTGGTATATATCAGTACGGTGTATACCATGGAATCGGTTCCTGAACAATACCAGGAACTTTTCGACAATGAATTTTTCCGGCGTTTTTTCGGTATGCCGAAACAAAGAGAATACCAGCGCGGTGGACTAGGTTCCGGATTTATTCTTAATGAGGAAGGGTATATTCTTACCAACAGCCATGTGGTGAAGAAGGCCGAAGAAATCACCGTTACCCTGCCGGACAAACGCGAATTTGACGCAACGGTCGTTGGTACGGATCCTATGTCGGATGTGGCGGTAATAAAAATTGAAGGGAAAAACCTGCCCACAGCCGAACTTGGTGATTCCAGCACAATGGAAGTCGGGGACTGGGTTATTGCCGTAGGAACGCCTTATGGCCTTTCACAAACCGTAACCGCCGGCATCATAAGCGCAGCAGGCCGGGCCAATATCGGTATTGTGGATTATGAAGATTTTTTCCAGACCGATGCAGCCATTAATCCGGGAAACAGCGGCGGACCGCTGGTGGATATTTACGGCAGGGTTATCGGCATCAACACAGCCATTTTCAGCCAAAGCGGCGGTTACCAGGGGATCGGGTTCGCCATTCCCATTAACATGGCAAAAGGCATTATTGAAAGCCTTATCGCGCATGGCCACGTCATCCGTGGCTGGCTGGGTGTCAGTATTCAACCGGTCACCAAAGATATTGCCGACAGTTTTGGTTTAAAAAAAGCCGAGGGGGCTCTGGTGGGTGATGTCAGCAAAGACAGCCCGGCAGATGAGGCTGGTGTGCTTCGCGGAGACATCATTGTTTCTCTGGATGGAAAATCAGTGGATACGCCCACGGCCCTGAAAAATAGTGTAGCGCAAAAAACCGTTGGCAGCAAGGTTCCCCTGACAGTGATCCGTAACGGAAAAAAGAAAACCCTGCAGGTAAAAATCGGAGAGCTGGCATCTGAAGAACGGACCCGAAAATCCAAAACCGATTCTTCCGACACAGCGCCCCTGGGCATTCAGGTGCAGGAACTGACCCCGGAAATCGCTGCCCAACTGGGATATGAACAGGAAAAAGGGGTTGTTGTGGCTGGCGTAAAAGCCGGGAGCCCGGCAGCCGAAGCAAATCTTCAGCGGGGTGATCTTATCCAGGAGATAAATCAAACCCCGGTTGATTCTGTAAAAGCATACAAAAATGCGGTCCGGAAAGGAGAAAAGTTTCTTCTTCTGGTCAGACGGGGAGAAAATACGTTTTTTACGGTGATAACAGCGGAAGAATAACAGCGGAAGAATAAAATGCAGATTACCAGGAAAAATTACCAGGAAAGGAAGTAAAACATGAAACAGATGACCCAGCAGAACATGATCAATGCTTTTGGCGGTGAAAGCATGGCAAACATGCGCTACCGGCATTTTGCAATCCAGGCTGAAAAAGAAAATTACCCGAATGTCGCCCGTTTGTTTGAAGCAGTCTCCCATGCAGAATTTATCCATGCAGGAGATCATTACCGGGAAGTCAAACACCTGAATGAAGGGGCTGTGGCAAACAGCATGGCCGCATTCGGTCCGGGTGATACAGCCAAAAATCTGGGCCTGGCCATTGACGGGGAAACCTTTGAAATCGAAGAGATGTATCCTGCTTATATGGAAATTGCAAAACTGCAGGAGGAAAAAAGTGCTTTTCGCAGTTTTGAATGGTCATATAAAACGGAAAAAAAGCACAAGGAGTTGTTTGAAAAAGCCAAAAAAGCCGTAGACAATGCCGCAGATGCCCAACTGGATGACATCCAGGTATGTCTGGTTTGCGGCTACACCCTGGAAGGCGAGGCCCCGGATAATTGTCCGGTGTGCAATGCGAAAAAAAGTGAATTCAAAAAATATTGATTCTTCTGCCTTGCGGCCAGCCTTTTCCAACCCATGGCATTGCCGACCGGAAAGACAAAAAAATACTGCCCGGGCAATTCTTTTATTTAATAAGATTGCCCGGGCAGTATGTTTTGAACAATTTATATTAAAGCCGTCAGCCCTCAGCCCTCAGCCCTCAGTACTCAGTACTTAGTACTTAGCTAACAGCTAAAGGCTAAAAGCTAACAGCTTTCATTCGTTGTTGTGGCCGATAGGGCATGGGTGTTATTATCCCAAACGCGGTAAAACCCCTTGCTTCAGGAAGGAAAGCAAAGGATGTCAAACAGCGGAAATCACTTTTTGCACCCGCTCGGGATCATATGTCTGTCTGAACAAAGATCCTGACTGCAACGGTTCAAGACCCTCACTATATCCTCTGGTTTCTTTCTGATATAAAATGCCGATGGGAATTTTGTCTTCCCATTCCATGGCCCTGTCAAGAGCCTGGTGCAGGTCATCAGCTTTATATTCTTCTTTGTCCAATGTATACACGCGATCTTTATAAAATGTATAGGTGTTCTCCTTGTTAAAGGAAACACAGACCTGAAGAATATCTATCAGGCTGAATCCCGGATAGGAAATACCTTCACTGATCAATTGGCTCAAATGCTCTATCTCTCCGCAATACCCCCGGGCCACGAATCCCGCTCCCTGTGACAATGCCAGTGCCAGCGGGTTGGATGCATGCCAGGCAGCCCCATGGGGCTGGGCTTTGGTAACAAATCCATGACGGGAGGTGGGGGATG
>JAABSS010000092.1 GCA_011390235.1 Desulfotignum sp. | reverse complement strand
GGGTACAAGAAAGGATGAAAGCTGTTAGCTGTTAGCTGTTAGCTGAGTACTGATAGCTGACGGCTTTCATATAAATATCTGCATAAAATTATTAAAAACAGGGGGGTTGATGGGCTCTCAAGATGTGCACAAACGTATTCTGGATCATCCGGCAGCAGGCAGGATGATCGCAAACAATAATCCGGAAACCTTGGCAAGACAACGCTTTGTTCCCGACCGCATAAAAATTTTTGATTCCGTATATACCCGTTTATCTGACCAGACACAATACCGGTTTGCTGTTAATAAAGAAGCAGAAACCGTTCTGCCTGATATTATGAAAAATCCTGTGCAGAAAGTGGTAAGCAAAAAAGATATCACTCCGGCTGAAAAAAAGGCATTTTTAAAAAAAAGGCGTATAGGCGTGGCATTTTCCGGGGGCCCTGCACCAGGGGGCCATAATGTCATTGCCGGGCTGTTTGACGAACTCAAAGCCTGCAATCCTGAATCCAGGCTGTTCGGCTTTATCCTGGGATCAGACGGACTTTTGGAGTCCCGGTATGTGGAAATAACAAAACAGATGGTGGATGCCCACCGGAACCTGGGCGGATTTTCCATGATCAAAACCGGGAGAACCAAAATCGACACCCCGAAGAAAATGGATCAGGCCCTGAAGACCTGCCAGAGCCTGGGCCTGGAAGGTCTGGTGATCATCGGCGGTGATGATTCCAACACCAATGCCGCATTTCTGGCCCAGCACTTCATATCCGCCGGCATCAGTGTTATCGGGGTCCCCAAAACCATTGACGGTGATATCCAGGTGTCAAGTGATGACGGCACAAAACTGCTGGCTGCATCCTTTGGATTCCACTCGGCTGCCCGGGCCTTTTCCCAGAATATCAGCAACCTGGCCTCGGATGCGGCATCAGATGTAAAATACTGGCATGTCTGCAAGGTCATGGGCCGGGTGGCCAGCCATCTGACCCTGGAGGCAGTGCTTCAGACCCATGCCAACCTGGCCTTTATTGGAGAAGAACTGGCTGAATACGTGGATAAGGAGCGCCTGGAAAAAGCCGGGGAAAAAGGGGAAATCGATTATACCGCCTATGGCATCACCCTGCGGCATCTGTCCCGGATTATCTGTGATGCCATCGTGCGCAGGGCCGCATTCGGCAAAAATTACGGGGTGATGATCATCCCGGAAGGCATTCTGGAATCCATCAATGAAATCCAGGTGTTTATCATCAAGCTCAATAAGATCATCGCTGATTTCAACACTATCCATGACCTGGATTTTCACCGGTCTTTTCCCACTTTGAACGAAAAACTGGATTACCTGCGGCGCATCAGCACAGGCATGCTGGACAGGAACGGTTTCCCCATATGGAACCAGCGCGATGATGAATTGTTCAACCAGCTTCCCGGGTTTTTCCAGGAAGGCCTTCTGGTGGAACGTGATCTCCACGGCAATTTTCAATTTTCCCAGGTGAGAACCGAAAAAATCATCATGGACATGGTCACAGACTATCTGGGGGTGTTAAAAGAGCAGGGGGTGTATAAGGTAGGCATTGAACAGTCCTATTACCAGTCGTTCATGGCTTTTCGGGATATGGATCCGGACACGTATGCCGCTGCTTTGTTCACAGACCCGGCTGCCCCCTTTCTGCTGGTAAAGCCCAAAATTATTTCTTTAAAAACCCTGAAACAGGCGTTGGTAAGCGCCAGCCTGCTGAATCCGGATGATGAGATTCCCGGCCCGGTCACGGAAATTTTTCGCCGGTCTGAACCCCGGTTCAAAATTCAGACCCATTTTTTCGGATATGACGGCCGGGGAGGGGACCCCACTGCTTTTGACTGCCATTATACCTATAATCTGGGATTGACTGCGTTTCACCTTATTGCCAACAGGGCCACAGGCCAGATGGCGGCCATCAAAAACCTGGAGCAGGAATTTGAAAACTGGGAAGCCATGGGCATTCCCATTGCCAGGCTCATGCACCTGGAAGAACGCAAAGGCAGACTGGAGCTGGTCATGGAAAAAAGCATGGTGGATCTTTCTTCCAATGCCTTCCAGGTCTTTAAAGCCTGCCGTGAAAAATGGCTGGCAGCAGATGCAGGAGAAGACCATTTCCGCAAGCCGGGCCCGGTGCGGTACAAGGGCAGCACAGAAGAGGACAGACCCATCACCCTGGTGTTGAATGCCATTAGCTTTTAGCTAACAGCTAACAGCTAACAGCTTTTTTTTCGAGGCTGATAGGAACACAGGGGTTCTTCAGCAAGATAACTGCCGGTGGCTTCATAGGCTCTGGCCCGGCATCCGCCGCATACCTGTTTGTATTCACAGATCCCGCATTTGTCTTCGAGTTTTGAAAAATCCCGCAGCTCATTGAACACAGGGGAGTTTTTCCAGACATCGGCAAACGACTCGTGCCGGATATTCCCGCAGGTGACATCCAGAAACCCGCAGGTCTGCACCCGGCCCACATGGGAAATAAAACAGAAACCGGTGCCGGCAAGGCATCCCCTGGTGACGGCATCCAGGCCATGGGATGCAAAGCTGACTTTTTTTCCCTCTGCATGGGCCCGCTGGCGCAGAATCCGGTAATAATGGGGGGCACAGGTGGCCTTGAGCTGCAGCGGGGTTTTGTCCTGCTGGTCATAGAACCAGTTCAGGGTCTGTTCATATTCTTCGGCATCAATGGCTGAATCCACAATGTATTTGCCCCGGCCGGTGGGAACCAGCAGAAAAATATGCAGGGCCACCGCTCCCAGCTCTTCGGCCAGTTTCAGAATTTTGGGAATTTCATCAAGATTGGTCTTGGTGATGGTGGTGTTGATCTGAAATTCCAGGCCGGAGTCCCTGGCGATTGCAATGCCCCGGAGGGCATCATCAAAGGCGTTGGCAAGACCCCTGAAACTGTCATGGGTGGCGGCGGAGGCCCCGTCCAGGCTGACACTGATGCGCTTGATGCCGCAGTCTTTGAGTTTCCAGACATTTTCCTGGGTGAGCAGGGTGCCGTTGGGGGCCATGACCATGCGCAGCCCTATTTGGGTGCCGTAGGCGGCAATATGAAAGATATCTTTCCGCAGCAAGGGTTCCCCCCCGGTGAGGATGATGATAGGGGTGCCCACCTCCCGGATCTGGTCCAGGAGCGCAAAGGCCTCCCTGGTGTCCAGCTCATTTTCGTAGGGGTGGTCTTCTGCCACGGCCCGGCAGTGTTTGCAGGCCAGGTTGCAGCGCCGGGTTGTTTCCCATGCCACCAGGCGCAGGGTATGAGAGCCGGCTGCAGATTTATGACCGCTCGGTCCGGGGTGGCTGTCCGGTGCTTGGCGGCCGGTCATATTGTGAAGATCCGGGGAATGGTCTTGGTTGCCCGGCGTATGGTTGGCCGGGGGGGCATGGTCGGGGCCGTTACCGTGGTGGCTCATCGGTCCTCCAGATATTTTGCCGCTTCAATAGCGGAATAGGTCAAAATCATGTCTGCTCCGGCACGTTTGATGGCAGTCAGGGTTTCCATTACCATGTCTCTGGCATCCACCCACCCCATCATTTCTCCTGCCTTCATGATGCTGTATTCTCCTGATACATTGTAGGCGGCAATGGGCAGATCAATTTCCTGTTTGAGCCGCAGGATGATGTCCAGATAGGCCAGGGCCGGTTTTACCATGATGATATCCGCCCCTTCTTCAATGTCCATGAAGGCTTCCCTGATGGCTTCCACGGCATTGGCCGGATCCATCTGATAGGTTTTTCTGTCCCCGAACTGCGGGGCGGATGATGCTGCCTGGCGGAAAGGGCCGTAAAAGGCGGAGGAATACTTGACAGCATAGGACATGATGGGGATATGGGAAAATCCGTCTTCATCCAGGGCCTGGCGGATTTCGGTCACCCGGCCGTCCATCATATCTGAGGGGGCCACCATGTCAGCCCCGGCCCGGACATGGGAAAGCGCGGTTCTGGCCAGCAGGTCCAGGGAGGCATCATTGTCGATGATGCCGTTTTCCACCACCCCGCAGTGGCCGTGGTCGGTATATCCGCACAGACAGACATCGGTTATCACGGCAAGATCAGGCACCGCTTCCTTGACACAGGCAACCGTTTTCTGGACAATGCCGTCAGGTGCATAGGCACGGGTGGCCAGCGGGTCTTTTTTATCAGGCACCCCGAACAGGATAATGGCGGGAATACCAGCCTCTTTTGCCTGTTTTGCCATGTCCACCAGGTAATCCTTTGAGAGCTGGAAATGGCCGGGCATGGATTCGATGGGTTTTTTTACTGCACTGCCCTCCACGGCAAAAAGCGGCAGGATCAGGTCATCTTTGGAAAGGGTGGTCTCCCTGATCATCCTTCTGAAGTTGGGAGTGGCCCGCATCCGCCTGGCTCTGTAATCGGGAAACAGCATCTTAGTTCTCCTTTTTGATTTCCTGGTCTGTGAGGTAACAGGCCGGGTCGGCATCCCAGGGATCATTGGCCACGGATTCCGCCCTGGCCCGAAAGTTTCCCCCGCAGATGTCCAGCCACCGGCATCGGGCACACCGGCCTTTGACATGTTTCTTTTTTTCTTTGAGTTTCATCAAAAATGCATTGGATTCATCGGTCCAGATTTTGGAAAAGGGCTGGTCCTTGATGTTGCCCAATGATTTTTCCCGCCAGAACTGGTCCGGATACACCTCCCCGTCCCAGGAAATACACCCGATGCCCCTGCCGGAATTGTTGCCTTCATTCATTTCCAGAAGTTCCAGCACTTCGGCGGCCCGTTCCGGGTCTTCCTCCAGCAGCCGCTGGTAGAGATACGGGCCGTCTGCATGGTTGTCCACGGTGAGAATCTCCTTGGGCATGTTTCTGTCATGGAGATCCCGGGTTCTGTCCATGATCAGATCCAGCACCTTCCGGGTTTCCGCATGGGAGAGGTCTTCTTTGGCAATTTCAGAGCCCCTGCCTGAATACACCAGGTGGTAAAAGCAGGCCCGGGGAATATTTTTTTGTTCCAGCAGGTCGAAAATGCCGGGGATGTCCTGGACATTGCGCTTGTTGATGGTAAACCGCAGCCCCACTTTAATGCCGGCTTCCTGGCAGTTTTCAATGGCCTGCATGGCCTTTTTGAAAGACCCTTTGACCCCTCTGAATTTGTCATGGGTTTCTTCTAAGCCGTCCAGGCTGATCCCCACATC
>JAABSS010000091.1 GCA_011390235.1 Desulfotignum sp. | reverse complement strand
GAATTCAAAGCCGTTGTCGTCATGGCCTGTGATGAGGACGTCATCCCTTCATTGCACAGAATTGAGGCTGTGGGGGATGATGCCGATCTGGATGAAGTATACAACACCGAACGCCACCTTCTTTATGTGGCATGCACCCGGGCGAGAGATCAATTGCTGGTTACCGGAAAGAAACAATAAGACCGCCCCGACATTTCTATGCAGTTTGACGAGACATTTCCTGATAAGAGAATTCCCGGATCCCGGCGTTGTCTTTTGCATGTTCCACTGTCATGTTGACTATGTTGCCGTTTGCATCGATGTCAATATAGATATTTTCACTGATTTCTTTTGTTTCGTGGACTGCCTTGTCTGTGAATTCTATATGAGCGGTATCTGTATCGGAAAAATATTTCACTCTCATTTTTCTACAGTTCCTCCCAGACGTCCCTGCTGATTCCTGTTTGGTGCAAAATTCTGCGCAGGAGTTCTTTGCCGATGTCGGTCTTATGAGGATTGGGTATGCGGATGGTGACGTGGCCCTTGACCATGAACTGATGTTTCCCGCCCGAGTAAGGACCTTCAAATCCCAACTTGGCGAAATATCTGACGAGATCTTTTCTTTTGATGGGTCCAAAGGGTGGCATCAGGCCACTTCCTTGACTGTAAGCGCAATCCCGTCAATTGTCGGTAATTGAAGATTCTTATGAACCCGAAATAAAACCCATTCTTCGAGCACTTCCCGGAGTTCTTCCCTACACTCTTCCAGGGTTTTTGCATTTGCGTAAACGCCAGCACATTCAATGATCTCTCCATAGTAACTGCCGTCGTCCGGCAGAATTTCGTACTTCGCGCGCCGAAGCGCAGCCTGTATGTATTCCAGCAGCATCTCAAATTCTCCAATATTGGTTGATATTTTGCTCAATGGCCTCTAAATGTTTTTCCGCCGTATCTGTCCAATGAATACTCATTCCGGCAGACCATATTTAGCGCGGACTTCTTTCACGTCCTTGGTCCGGCCCGCAATGCGGGAAAAAACAATCTGGTCGCCCAGACATATTGTTTCCACTTGATTTTATATGAAGACAATATATCTGATTTTGATTAAAAAAATCAAGGTGGGGTCATCAGATTTTCATCCGGTAACCGGTTGTAATGTGTTTCACAGCATGATAGTATTACCGTAATACACCTATTCAACAGGAGGTACCAATGCAGACAGTTATCAGCAAACTCACCAAAAAATATCAGGCCACCGTGCCCAAAACAGTAAGAGAACGGCTTGGGCTCAATGCGGGCGATGTGATCGCTTTTGAAATTGAAGATGACATGATCAAGATCAGAAAAGCCAGACCCATCGATATTGCGTTCAGCAATGCGCTGATTCCGACCCTGAATGAATGGGGATCCCAAAACGATGAGGAAGCGTACAGTGATTTATAACCCGTTTGATGTCGTGGTTGTCCCGTTTCCGTTTACCGACTCAACGCTAAGAAAACACAGACCGGCGCTGGTTTTGTCCCGGAACGAATGTTTCAACAGGAAAATTGAACATGCTGTGCTGGCGATGATCACCAGCCGGAAAAATGAACCCTGGCCATTGGACTGTCAGATTACAGACAAAAGGCAATCCGGCCTGACAGCACCGTCTGTCGTACGGATGAAATTATTTACCCTCGACAATCGGTTTATCCTCAGAAAAATCGGCCACCTGTCAGAAAAGGATCAAAACAACGTTAAACAAACCCTTTCTCAGCTGTTTGGCTATCTGTAATCACCGCAGGAGATCTTCAGGTTATTCGATCCACCATGCGCTTTGCGTACTCCGGCGACGCCGTATCTGATCGCCGGACTTCTGCCGGTTTCGGCATGATTTCCGGGGGATTTGTGCCTTCGCCGCTGCACCATGTCACGGAGTACAGCCCCAGCCTCCATGAACTGGCTGTGTCAGCACTATTTTCTTATGGTGTTGCATTTTAGCAGAAAAGTGGTAGATTGAAGCAACAGCCCTTTTACGATTCTTTTTCAAAAAAAGGCAGGCGGGTGTTATGGACAACAGAATCCGGACAATACTCTGCGCCATCGATCTGTCAGACTATTCGGCTCATGTGATCTCCTGGGGCAGGGCCCTGGCAGAAAAATGCCGGGCATCCCTTGTCATCTTCCATGCGGTGTCTCCCCCCAGGGAACGGCTGGACGGCGTTGCTTCCTCCTCCAGGAATCAGGACCTGTGCCGGGCAGACCACACCATCACACACCTCATGGAAAAAACAGGCATCCCCTGGACATCGTGGATTGTACCGGGCGAGCCTGCTGCGGAACTTGCCAGGGCTGTAAAGGAAAAAAAGGCAGATCTTGTCATTGCCGCAAGCCACGGGTTTTCAGGGTTTAAAAGGGCTTTTGTGGGCAGTGTTGTTGAACGGATGGCAAGACACAGTGAACAGCCCTTTCTTGTTTTACGATGCCGGGAAAACCCTGAAACCGTGGAAAAAGGCCCAGAGGTAAAAAAAATTGTTGCAGCCTGTGATTTCCCTTCCTGTTTTCCGGCAAAACAGGCCGTTTGTTTTGCAGCGCTGCTGGATGCGGATCTCGACGTTGTCCACTGCGTTTTTTCGCCTGCAGATGCTGAAACCAGTGAACGTCCGGACAGTTATTGCACCATGCAGGCAAAGTTTGAGCAGCACATAAAAGAACAGATGCTGACAGCCCTCTCCCGTGAGAGACTAAAACACCCGGGAAAGATAGAAGTTACCGTGCTGGAAGGAGATTCCAATGAAACAGTCATCGGATTTGCCAGGGCAAACAATAGTGATCTCATGGTGACCGGGGTAAGGCCCCGTACCTTTATGGGTAAGCTTTTTACGGGGTCAACAACGGAAACCCTTATCAGGAGAGCGCCCTGCCATGTGCTTGCCATCCCGGAGAAAAAAACGAAGCGGGCAGTCAGGAAAAGACCCTCCGGCGTTGTCATTGATCAGCGGTTTCTGGACCATGACACATTCCCCGGCCACCCGGAATCACGGGAAAGGCTTGGGATGATCATTGATCTTGTCACCAGGCTGAAAACCGATCTCAACCTGAGGGTCATCGCGCCGGTACCCGCCACAACCGAGGAGATTCTCCTGGTCCACTCTCCCCGTTACCTTGAACAGGTGGCTGCCACACAGTTCAAAGAGCAGACTTGTTTGACCCCTGACACTATTGCCTCGCCAAAGACCTTTCAAACAGCCCTGCTGGCCTGCGGCGCTGTGATAACCGCCATCAAAGAGATGGTGGCAGGGAAAATCGAAAACGGGGCTGTCTTTGTCCGGCCCCCGGGCCACCACGCGGAACAGGGACGTGCCATGGGGTACTGTATCTTCAACAATGTGGCTGTAGGTGCCATGTATGCCAGAAAGGTCCTTGGCCTGCCAAGGGTTCTCATCGTGGATTTCGATGTCCACCATGGAAACGGCACCTACCATATCTTTGAAAGAGACCCCACTGTTCTTTTCTTTTCAACCCACCAATACCCCCTTTTCCCGGGCACCGGGCTCTTTACGGAAACAGGCTCGGGCAGCGGAGAAGGCTATTCAATCAACATCCCCCTTTCAAAGGGATATGGGGAGGCTGAATTCACAGCGATTTTCATGAAAATCCTGAAACCGCTCGCCAGGGAGTTCAAACCGGACCTAATCCTTGTCTCAGCCGGCTTTGATATCCACAAATCAGATCCTCTGGGGCGGATGAAAGTGACCTCCAGGGGGTTCGGCCCCATTACCGCATCAATCATGGACATTGCCAGGGAGAATCGGGCCGGGCTTCTCTTTGTCCTTGAAGGGGGGTACCATATCAAAGCCCTTGCAGAAAGCGTTGAGATGATGCTGCGGGTTCTTTCCGGGGCGACAGAATCAAAATACCCGCTTGTGGCGGCAGCAGCCGATAAAAAGAAAATAAACCCGGTGATGCACCGCTGCTGCCATGTCCACAGGGCATTTTGGAAGGAGATGTCACATTTATGCTGAACAAAGTCAAAATGATGGAGGCTTCCATAGAAAAATGGGAGAAAATCATTGCAGGCAGGCGCAGCGACTCAGGGGTGGTGGACTGTCCTCCCTGCAGGATCTATTACATGCTGGCCTGCATCGGCTGCCCCATTGCCTGGTATACTGGGAAAAAGTTCTGCCGGGGAACCCCCTATGTCCCCTGGCACCAGCACCAGATCCAGGCCCATGACAAGCTGGTGAAAAAGGTCTATTGTGATGAGTGTATAATCCTGGCAGGGGAGATGCGCGACTTCATGGCAGAAATCAGGGATGCCCTGGTGGCTGAACAGGCCGGAAGAATGGATTCGGACAGCGGAAAAAACAAGCCCAATGGGTGATCACGCGCTGTTTACAGCCGTCAGCCTGGTTGAGCTGCTCCTCTATCCGGCCGGGCTGCTTTTCTGTTTCAGGCTCTGGAACCGCACCATGGCCGAGGCTGCTGCCGCTGCCCTGGTAACCACACTGATGCTGCTCTGTCTTTTCCAGCAGGCAGCCATGGTTCTGCCGCTGCCCGGCATCTCTTTTTTACCCGAGGCCGGGGGCATCGGTGCCCTTTTTCTTGCTTGGAAATACCGCAAAGGGGCGGTGAGGGTTCTGGGAGATCTAAAAAATTTTTTGCCCAGGCGCCACCCCGTGATTCTGATTTTTTTTGCCATCTGCTGGGGATACATGGGTGCCAAGGCCTTTTTCTTTGTTCCGCACCCCCACCACCTCAAGGCCTTTGATACCATTGCCCAGGCCACCGGGACCGGCCTTTTTCCTTCCAATGCCGTGATCATATCCGGCCATTTTCTGCGGTCTGGTTCAGCTCTGGGAGCCGGTCTTCCAGGTTTTTTCGCCTACACCTCCCTGCTTTTTTCAACCTACGCCCTGAGCCGAAGATACGCATGGGTTCCCATCGCTTTTACCGTGACTGCTGTGGTGGCCTCCATGCCGCGGTTTGTCTTTCACGGTGTTACCCCGGGTTTTGAAATCATACCGGCAGCAGTGGCCCTTTTTTTTGTTTTGCTGGTCTACCGGCTGATTGAAACGCCGGGTCCCATAGATTTCTGCCTGGCTGTCTCCTGCCTTGGTTTTCTCTTTTCCCATGGCAGCGGGGCGTTTGTCTTCTCCATGGTGCTGACAGCGCTTTTTCGGCTGCTGCGTTTCTTTT
>JAABSS010000090.1 GCA_011390235.1 Desulfotignum sp. | reverse complement strand
TTTTGGCCACATCGATCTTTCCGGGAATCGAGCCGATGATGCCGCTGTAGAACATCACGGTCATGTTTTTGGCCTTGGCCGCCTTCATCTGATCTATGATGCGGTTGGCCCGGTCCTCCAGGTCCTTGTGGGAAAAATTGATGACATCCGGATGCCGGGGTTTGAAGGTGATGTTCAGCTGCTTTTCACCGGCATTGTTTTCATCGACACAGATATTGATGATGTCCCGGGTAAACTGAAAATGGGTTTGGATCAGCCGTCTTTTCTGGTCATGGCCCCGGGAAACCACATAATCCACTTCCTTGAATATCCGGGCAAAGGTGGTGGATGCCAGCTGCAGGTTCAGGGTTTCC
>JAABSS010000089.1 GCA_011390235.1 Desulfotignum sp. | reverse complement strand
ACATAGATATCCTCATCCTGTTTGAGGCGCTGGACCAGGCGGTTTTTGCTGATGGTTTTTTCATGGATAAAGTGGCTAGGTTCCAGTTCCCGGGCCAGCACAGGATCGGTGCGGGTATCGGCAAGGGAGACTTTTTTAAAAACCGGGGATTCCTTGACTGCAAGAATGACGATATGGCCCAGTTCCGCCAAAAATTTTGCAATGGCAATATCCACCATGACGCTGCCGGATTCATCCGTGAGCCAGAGGATTTTGCGTTTCGGGGTGTGAATCAGATCCATCAGCCGGGCCAGGCCGTTACCGGTAATGGGGCTGTCAAATATGTTTTTGCATTCCTGCACGGAAGGTGTCTGCATTTTTTCCCGGCACCACAGGTTCCGGGCGCACAATACAGTCAAAAGCCGCTGCAGTTCAATCTCCTTTATTCTTTTACGCAAAGTATCCAAAGACAATGTATCAATATTTTTGAATGCCCCGTCAATATGGTTCACTGCTTTTTTAAAGGTGCCGGAATGCAGCAGTTTCTGTGCCTGGCGGTTTTCATGCTGTTTTTCCCGGGAATAGGGGTTTTCAATATGGGTTCTGCTTAAAAATATTTTACACAGCCGTTTTTCCAGCCGGGAGGGGATGATCAGGCAGGTTTCAATCTCATGTTCATATTTTATGCGGATCAGGGCGGTGAGAAATTTCCGGTCATAGGCAGATTCGATAAAGTCATTCACCATCTGCATGACTTTGTCATATACACACTGGTAGCGCTGCTGTAAATACTGCTGGCAGGTTCTGGACATGATGGCTTCAAACATTTTGTCTGAACAGGGAAAATACCGTTCATTATTCTGCAGATACACCATGAATTCAATTTGTTCCACACTTCCCACCTTGTAGGGATAGGCAAAAGGGTCAATGTGGTTTTCCAGGAAAAAAGCAGTGAGCCAGGCATCCTGGTCCGGGTTTTCTCCAACGGTAACGGGAATGTAGTCTTTGTTGCCCATGGCAGTTCCTTAAATGATAATTTGCGGCATGGTATCATGGAAAAAACATTTTTTCAAAGATGTGAGAAAAATTGGCGGTTTTTCTGAACAATATTGACAAAAGTACCGGTAACGTTTATACTCTGTTTAAACATCAACCAGATACATGGAGATCAGGATGACGGAAGCGGTTCTGGATATCAAAAAATGGGGTAACAGCCTGGGTGTCAGGCTGCCTGCTGCGATTGCCCGGGCGGCCCGGCTGCATATTGACCAGCGGGTGCACCTGTCAGTGGAAGAGGGGGCCATCATCATCCGTCCCGAACAGGACGCTGGCCTATCCCTGGAACAACGTCTGTCCCGCTTTGACCCGGCCCGACATGGGGGTGAGACTATGCAGACCCCGGCAATCGGGGCTGAAAAGTGGTAACAGCCGATTCAAAAAAAGAAAAGAAACCCTGGGTGCCGTCCAGGCAGGATATCATCTGGATCGACTGCAACCCCCAGGCCGGAAAAGAAATGCGGGATATCCATCCTTTTCTGGTTCTTTCACCCCGTAATTTCAACGACAAAACATCCCTGGTCATCGGTCTGCCCATGACCACTGCAGAATACAATGCAGACAATCCTTTTGCCGTTGACACCGGGAAAGCCAGAACAAAGGGAAGTGCCGGCAAAACCAGTTATGTCCTCTGTCACCAGCCCAAATCCTTTGACTGGCGGGTACGCAGGGCAAGGGTTCATCCCCGGAAAAAATTGCCGGATGCATTTTTTGCCGAAGTCTGCAAGCGCCTGAACCAGATAATCCAGATCGATCAAGCCTGAAGACCCATGGACAGGAAACAGGCAATGACCATACTGCAGCTTTCCGGGGAGGCAACACGCCAGGATGCAAAAGCCGCTTTCAGGCGACTGGCCAAGCTGCACCACCCGGATCATTTTGCACAGGATGCCTGTGCAGTGATCCAGGCGGAAAAGCAGATGAAAGCCATCAACCAGGCCTATCACCTGCTGAAATCCCTGCTGCCCCGGGGTGTGGAAAAAGCTTCGCCTGTCCGGGATATGCCTGAAAAAAAGCGGTCTCCCGGGTTTGCAGACATGGTCAACCGTATGAAAAAAACCTTCTGGAAAAAGCCCGGCCGGGCAAGTGCTGCCAAGGGAAATAGCGCTTCCATGGGGAATAGGGCTGACAGCGAGACAAGTGCTCCCGGCAGGGCAGGCGCTTCCCGTGGGACAGGCACTGCCGGGCCGGCAGGGCGCAGCAGGTCCCATGTTCCGCCAGGCGGCAGCAGGCCCCATGGCAAAGGATCAGCAGAAATTAACAGACCTTGTGGACCGGGTACCAGTTTTGAGCAGGTGTTCAAACCGCTTTTTTCCGGAACAGGTCCCAAAGCAGCACCTGAACAGGGTTCCGGGCAGGGATCTGCCACAGGAACTGGCACAGGCAAGCGATCTGCAGGCCGGGGTCATTCCCCGTATGACGGGTATGTCAGATATATGGCGCTGAAAAACCGCATCCAGACCCGGACCCGGGTGCAGGACCGGAACAACAGCTCAAAAGTTGAAAAAATCAGCCGGATCCGGCCGGTGGGAAGGGTGACGCGTGATTAGGTCTGACATTGCTTTTTTTCCTGGATGATCAGATATCCATGGATGCAATCGGGGTGCCGGTTTTCAGGTCCATGATGCACACAGATGTATCATCGATGATACCATAGGTGGGCATCCCTTTTTTGGGTCGCGTGATGGATCCGGGGTTTAAAAAGATTTTGCCCTGGTGCTTTTCCAGGGACCAGACATGGGTATGTCCCTGGATGATGATGTCTGTGTCAGAAGAGATCCGGTCCCGGTGGTGGCCATGGTGAAGGAAAATTTTTTTGTTTTCTGCAATAAAGGTGTGGCTGTGGTCATATCCCGGGAAAAAGGAGGGAACATCACAATTGCCGTAAACATAGTAAAATGTGTGGCGCATTCCTGACAGATCCTGTCTGATGGCCTCCGGATCAAAGTCAGGGTGGCCGAAATGGCCGTATCTGGTGTCAAACAAATCCCCGGCTATCACCATGATGTCTTTGGGTCTCATCAGGGCCTTGAGTGTCAGCCAGGTGTTGATGCTGCCATGGATATCTGCAGTTACCAAAAATTTCATCTGCGGCATTGACAAATTGATTCTGGATTAGGTGGAAAGCTCGTCCT
Organism: Desulfotignum sp.; assembly: GCA_011390235.1. Next base: position 1,694 of record JAABSS010000089.1, on the reverse strand, counting down.
GATCCATGTCCGCGTACCGGGAATTGATGAGATCCCTGAGCTTTCCTGAGCACTTGAAAGTCACAACCCGCCGGGCCGGCAATGTCATCTCTTCATCTGTTGCCGGGTTTCTTCCTTTTCTCGCTTTTTTCTCATTGACACAGAATTTCCCAAAGCCGCTGATCATGATATCTTCACCACTTTCAATGGTTTCCTTTATGATTTCAAGGAATTCTTCCATGACTTCATAAGCGGTTGTCCTGGAGATGTTGAGTTCTTCTTGTATCTGTTCAGCAATAATTGTTTTGGTCAAAGCCATAAAATTCTACTCCTGCAGTATATCATCATGGATGTTGCAACCATGATGCGAAATAAAAAATGTGTGGTAAAATACTGTAAAACTCTGGCAGATGTCAAGCATTGAGATTCAGCTGTGTGTATGAAATCACCAAAAATATTGTATTCCGCCATGTTCGGGCGTGTGTTTTGGATTGTTAATTTTCCGGCAGTCTGGTATATGGCAGTTGTAAACTGGGTTGAATGTAATGAATCCGGCCCTGAATGTCAAATAATTATCACTATTTATGGTTTTTTGCGGAGCAGGTATGACACACATAAAAGCAATTGGTCCCCTGGATGGCAGATATGCCCGCCTGACAGCGGATCTGGCTGATATTTTCAGTGAATACGGGCTGATACAGCACCGGGTGCAGGTGGAAATCCAGTGGCTCAAATTTGTTATCACGGATTTGAAACTGGCCCGGTTTCCAAAAATCAATCTGGATGCTGTTGATGCCATTGTGGACAATTTCAGTGAACATGATGCACAAACGGTCAAATCCATTGAAAAGACCACCAACCACGATGTCAAGGCAGTGGAGTATTTCATAAAACAGAAACTGGATGCAGCCGGTCTGGGTTCTGTCAGAGAATGGGTGCATTTTGCCTGTACATCCGAGGATATCAACAACACAGCTTATGCCCTGATGATGAAAAAAGGCAGGGACCTGGTTGCAGACCTGGTGAACCAGTGTATCGGGCAAATGGAACAAAAAGCCCTGGCCTACAAATCAATACCCATGATGTCCCGGACCCATGGTCAGCCGGCAACCCCCACCACCATGGGCAAGGAATTTGTCAATTTTGCCTGGCGCCTGGGACAGGAAAACGCCATCCTGGAACAAAAAACCATTCAGGCAAAAATCAACGGGGCCACAGGCAATTACAATGCCCATTATTTTGTGTTTCCCGACATCGACTGGATAGCGGCTTCCCAGCGGTTTGTTTCATCATATCTGGGCCTGGAACCCATTTTGTACACCACCCAGATCAGTCCCAACCCGGCCCTGTCTTATTTGCTGCATTCTCTTGTGCGCACAGCTGCTGTTTTTATCGATTTTAACCGGGATATGTGGGGGTATATCTCCCTGGGCTATTTCAGGCAGCGGGTCACGGAAGGGGAAACCGGTTCTTCCACCATGCCCCACAAGGTCAACCCCATTGATTTTGAAAACAGCGAAGGCAATATGGGACTGGCCATCTCCCTGATGGAACATCTGGCGGTCAAACTCCAGAAATCCCGGTTTCAGCGAGACCTTTCCGATTCCACCGTCTTGAGAAGCCTGGGATCAGCATTTGCCTATTTTACCATTGGGGTGAAAAATACCATGAAAGGGCTTTCCAAGCTGGATCTGGATGAAGCGGTCATCAGAAAG
>JAABSS010000088.1 GCA_011390235.1 Desulfotignum sp. | reverse complement strand
TGTGGTGACCTATACCATGTGTTCCATTCCGGATATCCGCCAGGCCCTGGCAGAGATGCGGCGGGTATTGAAACCTTCGGGACGGCTGCTTTTCTGTGAGCACGGCCGGGCCCCGGATATTGCCATCACCCGGTGGCAGGACCGCCTGACCCCGTTGTGGAAACCGGTGTCCGGCGGGTGTCACCTGAACCGGCCCATCGCGGCCCTGATCAGGGACAGCGGTTTTGCCATCCAAGGGCTGGATGCCGGGTATGTCAGCCCCATCCGCATATCCGGGTTCCACTACCGGGGAAGCGCCGTGCCCCGTTGACCCGCTGCCCCAGAGACAAAAGGAGATGGCCATGCATTCCTACATTCCCGGGTATCTCAGAGCCAGACAGACCGGCCGGCTGAAACAAGCTGTTCAACAGGCCCTGGACATGCTGTCCTCCTGCACCCTGTGCCCACGGCAGTGCCGGGTGGACCGCACCAGAGACGAAACCGGATACTGCGGCGCCGGCCGTCAGGCAAAAGTGGCGAGCTTTTCCCCGCATTTCGGAGAAGAACCACCCCTGGTGGGAGACCATGGCTCCGGCACCATTTTCTTTTCTTGCTGCAACCTTCAGTGCGTGTTCTGCCAGAATCATGAGATCAGTATCCAGGGGGAAGGCCATATCCTGTTCCCGAATCAGCTGGCTGCCATGATGATCCGCCTGCAGGAACAAGGCTGCCACAACATCAATTTCGTCACCCCCACCCATGTGGTGCCCCAAATCCTTGAGGCCCTGGACAGGGCCGTGGATCTCGGACTGCGCATTCCGCTGGTCTACAACTGTTCCGGGTATGAATCCCCGGACACCCTGGCGCTTCTGGACGGCATCATTGACATCTACATGCCGGACTTCAAGTTCTGGGACAATGCGGCTGCCGGGCGGTTCTGCAACGCTCCGGACTACCGGGAGACGGCCCAGGCCGCCATTTCGGCCATGCATGCCCAGGTGGGGGACCTGAAGATGGATGATGCCGGGGTTGCCTGCTCCGGCCTGCTGGTACGGCACCTGGTGATGCCCGGCCGGCTGGAAGACACCCGGCAGATCCTGGAATTTTTAAAAACCAGCGTCTCTCCCGGCACCCATGTCAACCTGATGTCCCAGTACCGGCCCGTGGGGGAGGCCTTTCGGTTTTCCGACCTGTGCCATCCTCTGTCTGTTACGGAATTCAGGCAGGCCCTGGACATGGGCAAGGATTCCGGCCTGAACCTGATCCGTTAGATGTCTCCGCCTATCCGGCCTCTTCTTCCGGCTGAAATTTCAAAAACCTGGGCAGCACCGCACCGGCCAGAACCAGCACCCCGGTCACCACGAACCCGGCAGAAAAAAAGCCTTTCTCACCCAGAAGACCGATCAGACCCGGAATCAGGCCGCCACCCACCAGAAAGGCGGCGGGGATCGTAAAAGAGACCGCAACGTTGCGGGTCTGGCTGGAGCTGATATTGGACAATGCGGCAAAGGCCGGCGGAAAAAAACAGACCGCCAGCAACGGCTGGCAGAAAATGACCGCCTGCAGCAGCCGGCCGGAAAAAACCCCCATACCGATCACCAGCGCACCACTGAGCATCAGAACCACGGTGATCACGGGCTTGAGTCCCATCCGGTCGGCGATCCATCCGATCACCAAAGGCATGGGCAATGTCGCGATCCGGGACAGCGTCACCAGGGTGTTGGCCTGGGTCTGCAGCATCCCGTGTTCGTTCACCAGAAACAGCGGCAGCATGGAATAAACCCCCATGGTACCGGAAACCCCCAGGCTGAACAGCAGCATCATCCACCAGAACGAAGGGATGGCAGCCAGGGGACGAAATGATTTCAGCCGGGGGGCTTCGCCGGCAAAATCCCGGATCGAGGAAAACCGGGAAAAAGACCATCCCAGCAGAATGGACACCCCGCCCAGCACAAACAGCACCTGCCGCCACGTCATCCACAGCAGCAGCAGTTCACAGATCACCGGGGTCAGCAGAAAACTCAAGTTCGGGGCCAGCTCGTGAACGCCCAGGGCCTTGCCCCAGTTTTTCCGGTCAATGGCGGCCGTGAGCATGGCAATCCCCGAAGACAGGTACAGCCCGGACCCCGCGCCCGCCAGAAAGATCCCCAGACGCATGGCTGACAGGGATTGGCTGAACCCCGTAAAAATAAAAATGATCCCCGTACCCACCGCAGACAGCACAATGGTGTTCCGGTGCCGGATCCGGGCGGACACAAACCCGGAAAAAAACAGGGCAATACAGTATCCGGAAGCGGAGAAAAGGAAAAAAGACCCGGCCTGGTCCCGGGTCAGGCCCATGTCCGTCAGAATGGTCGGCATCAACGGGGAAAAGCTGATCCGGATGGTGAAATTCATGAAAAAAATGGCGGTGAGAAAAAACAAAGGCAGATATGCGGAACTCGAGCTGTTTGCATGTAATTGAGTGTTCATTCAATGAAATTATCACGGCTTTTTTCCTTTGGTCAATATCGGAACTTGATTCAATTTGCAGCGTGCTTGTGTATGCTGTGTTCACAATACGATTTCCGGGGCAAAAACAGGCGCTGCCTGCGGGCACCATGGGCTCAGGAAAAAGACCGGAGCATTGACTGCTGTAGTGAAAAATTGTTTGCTATTCAAATATTCGACCTTTACATGATCCTTGACAGAGCATAAACACTACGATAATTTGATACTTAAATTTTGATTTAAAAAAATGGGGGTTTCTCATGTAATACTTTCAAAATTTGTTAATCAATTTTCTGACATTACAACACTCAATCAGTCGGAACACGTTATACAGACCTCCATCAGATAGACCTGACCAATCGGTAGGCTGAAAGATCAGTTCCACCTAATTTCTGCACAACACTCTGTACGCATCCAAGTCTTCACATCACCTCAATAAATCTCAACTCCAAGCACAGATTAGATGTCGAACCAAGATTCAAGTAATAGTTTTTACAGAAAAAAGGCTCTTTCCTGTGATATGATTTACTGCGATCATGGCTTAAGTGGAAACTATTTGAAAGGAGGGCCAGACCATGGTTAAACCAATCAAAATCTGCCAGCTCTCCCGGCAGAATTCTAAATAATCTATTCTGTCGGGAATAAATTACTCAGCTTTTAACACATATATCGAAAAATCGTGAAGGTATCCTTTATTATAAGGAAGAGAATTTCAGCATTATAAGGAGTCCGTTATGTCTTGGATCAAAAAAATTACGCTAATATCGTTTATTGTTTTTGCTTTCAGCGTATTAATGCTTGATTGCGCTTTGGCTGGTGAAAAAATAAAATTGCATGGATCATCATTTATTACAGAATGGCAACAAATGGAAGTAGGCGATACAGAAGGACATGTGATGGCGGTCTATAAGTCAAAACAGATCTATATAAATGAAATAAATAATGAAAAATTTACAAGTAATGAAGTATCCACTATGGATATCAATTTTAAAACCGGACAAGGAAGTTTAAAGGGTTATGGTATTAGCGAATTTGTGAACGGTGATAAAACGACAAGGAGATTTGAAGGAAAATCAGTAGGAAAAGGCCATTGGAAAGGGACGTGGACTATTATCAAAGGCACCGGAAAATATGAGGGAGTCAAGGGTGGTGGAACCTGGGATTCTTATTCAATGGGGCAAGGGAAACCTGAATATACGGAAGTCGAAGGTGAAATGGAATTTCCTTCAGAATAACCACAAATACCATTGAGGCAGTACACCCACAAGTTCCGCATACTTCTCTCATGTCCTCCGACGGATATTTAAGAGCCCATTCTCGGTCATGAGAGAAGTATGCTTTGAAGATATCGGATGGAACCGCCACCCATGAAGTCAAGTTGTGGGCGGGACCATTGAAAAAACGCTTTTAGTATGGCAAACAAAGAACATGGATAAAATGAAAAAAACGTTGTCCGTGATTTACGCAACCTGTTTTGCAATGGTCGTTTTATTAGGAGCCCCAAAAATGATCCAATCAGAATCGGGGTTGGAAAGCGGAATGCTTTCAATTCAGAGCAACATTGTCAAACTGCCTGAGCCGCGGCTCGACAGCAGCATATCAGTTGAGCAGGCGTTGCTCGATCGACGCTCGATGCGCAGCTATAAAAACCAGCCCCTGACAATCGCCGAAGTCGGTCAATTGTTATGGGCGGCTCAGGGTATCACCGAAAAGTCGCGCGGTTTCCGGACTGCGCCATCTGCCGGCGCAACTTTCCCTTTCGAGGTATATTTGATAGCGGGAAATGTCACCGGCCTGAGTGCCGGCATCTATCAATATGATTATCATCATCACCGTTTGATGCTCCGGCGAGAAGGTGATTTCAGAGCCAAACTCTCCGAAAGCGCATTGGGGCAATCCAGCATCACCAATGGCGCCATAAACATTGTCCTGGCGGGTATTTATAAACGCACCACACAGCGTTACGGTGACCGCGGCATCAGGTATGTACATATCGAAGCAGGACATATTGCCCAAAATGTCTTTTTGCAGGCAGTTGCACTTGGTTTGGGAAGTGTTCCGATAGGCGCTTTCAACGACAACAAAGTACAGAAAGCGCTCGACCTCCCCAAAAATGAAATCCCGCTTTATATTTTACCGGTCGGGAAAATTCACCAAAAATAAAAAGACATT
>JAABSS010000087.1 GCA_011390235.1 Desulfotignum sp. | reverse complement strand
GGCGTGATATTCTTCAGCATCCCGGGCCTGGGAAAAAACGATTGCCGCAACATTTTCACCTTCATCTTCCGCATCTTTCAGAAAATCCGGATATTCGTTTGTGCTGATGGATTTTTCCCGTTCAAAAGAGGCTTCCAGGTTGGTGTCCGTATCTTTGACAACAACATCTTTCATCAAATTAAGATTACGTGTGGCATGTACCCGTTCCGCCTCGGCAATGGCCCGAAACAACAGTGCTATCTGCTGGTT
>JAABSS010000100.1 GCA_011390235.1 Desulfotignum sp. | reverse complement strand
TGCGTGTATTGTCCTTTTTGGACAAAATTTTTCTCAAGCTGTCTGCCTGGGTATGGCTGAACCCGGCCAGGGTCACTGCCACCCGGGACACATCTTCCTGGAAAACCATAAGCCCCAGGGTCTCATGGAGCACATTTGCCAGCAGCGGATGCAGAGGCTGCCACTTGCCGGTGCGCAGCCGTCGGATATAATCATTGATGAATCTGTTGGCTGCCGGCCGGATCATGGAAGAATGAATGACCACATGCCGAAAATCCCCTTTTTTTGATTTTTGCTGGAGCAGGCGCATGGCCGGGCTTTCAATGTAAAAACAGCCCATGGTATGGCCTTGGGCAACCGTCTGGCAGGTTGCGGGATCATCTTCCGGATCCTGCATCCTGAAGCCGGAAAAAGTACCTTCACCGGTTTCAATGGCAGTGATGGCATCTCTGATCACCCCCAGGCTCCGGTTGCCCAGCAGATCGATTTTCACCAGGCCGGCATCCCGGGCACCGTCCTTGTCCCACTGAATTACGGGAATGCCTTTGGCTGCGGTTTCCACCGGCACGTAGGTGTGGATGGGACCCGGGGTGATGACCACCCCGCCCGGGTGGACAGACAGGTGCCGGGGAGTGCCGATAATCCTCTGGGCACAGGCCATGATCTCAGGCCAGGGCGCAGGGAACTCCATGTGCCGGCATTCTGTCTGCTGCCGGATGTGGGCCAGCAGGTCCGGGGATGCATCAGTCAGGCGCCAGAACCAGGGCAGGCGTTTGCATACCCGGGAAATTTCCCCTTCCGGCAGGCCGAACACCTTTGCGGTTTCCCGCACCGCCATTTTCGGCTGAAACAGGATATGGCTGGATACCATGGCTGCATGGCCGGAGTATTCCGCCAGAACCTGGTGCAGGATGCTGTCCCGTTCATCCCAGGCAAAATCAATGTCAATATCCGGGGGATCCTGGCGCCCGGGATTGAGGAACCGTTCAAAATACAGGTCGAATTTCATGGGGCACACATTGGTGATGCCCAGGCAGTAGGCCACGATGGATGCTGCCCCGGATCCCCGGCCGCAGATTCGCGATGCCCGGCTGACGATCTTTTGCACCACCAGAAAATAGGCGCTAAAACCTTTTTGGGCGATAATGGCCAGTTCATGGGTGATGCGCCTGACCACCTTTTCCGGCAGCGGTCTGCCATACCGCCTGGCTGCACCCTGATAGGTTTTTTGCCGCAGTTGTACGGCAGCATCTGTGTCTGTGCCGGCAAAAGGGGGCATGACAATCCCGAAGTCCGGTTTGTGAAATGTGATTTTTTCTGCCAGCACATGGGTGGCGGCAACTGCTTCCGGAAAGGTATGAAACCGCTTGGCATACAGGTCAGGTCCGCCGAAAAAGGCATTGGCAGGCCCCACCTGGCCCGGGTGCAGCCGGCTGATGCTGGTGTTGTTTCCGATGGCCCGGAGCAGGGTATGGGTGCGGACGTCTGAGCGGTTCAGAAAAAAACTGCCTGGCGAGGCAGCCAGGGGAATGTTACGTTCCTGTGCAATTTTGCATAACCGGCGGGTCCGGGATATGGCGGTTCTGGGCATGTGGCCTGCCACATCAAGTCCGGCATCATGCCAGAAAGCCAGCAGGTCCGCAGATTTGGTCAATACCAGCAGCCCTGACTGAAACCCGGGCAGGGCTGTTTTCAGGCAGAAGTTTTCATCCTGGTGCCGCCGGGTCAGCAGCCGGGTCAAATTGGCATATCCGTTTGCGGTTTTCACCAGGCAGACGGCCCGGTGAGATTTTACCGGATCCGTGATTTCCGCTCCGATGACCTGGGAGATACCGGCATTTTCACAGGCCCTGATGAAGGGCCACATGCCATACAGATTGTCTGTGTCAGTGAGTGCCAGACAGGGATATCCAAGATTCCTTGCCTGTTTTACCAGCTGGTTTACAGAGGCGGTTCCCCACATGAGAGAATAATGGGACCGGGTGCATAAAGCAATCATGGCTGACTGCCGGCAGAATAACGGCAGGCCGGATCCAGGGTGGATGCCGGCTGAACCGTCCCGGCACCAAACCGTTTGTGTATTCTGTCCATTGCCGCAAGTACGGTGAGCTGTTTCTGCTCCCTGGCTGATTCTTCGAACAAAAACAGCTGGGTCGTGGCAGGCACCGGTTTTTTGCAGATCAGGGCCAGATGCCGGATGCGCACCCGCCGGGTCTGGGCCCGGGCCAGCAGTTGGATTGCAGTTTTACACAAAACCATGTCATTGGCCGTGGGTGTCGGTATTTTCCGGCATGCCCGGCCCTGGATTCCGTCGGAATAGGACAGGTCAATGCACAGGAAGCCGGCCGCCTCAGCCCTGTGCCGCAGCCGGGCCCCGATTTTTCCGGCCAAAGCGCAGACAATGCTTTGCAGCACTCCGGCATCATTGGTGTCAGTGCTGCATTCATGGTCTGCACATATGGCATCTGTCCGGTCGAAAACAACCGGATCAGCATCTTTGCCCCGGACCAGGTCATGGATGGCGTCTGCCCGGTACGAAAACAAAACATGCAGCTGGTCCGGGGTCAATTCACGCAACTGGCAGGTGGTTGTCAGGTTAAAGGCAGACAGTTTTTGTATCTCACCGGGTTCAAGACCCGGCATCAGATGCAGCGGCACCGGGGCCAGAAAATCTGCCTCATCGCCCGGTTTTACAATGTATTCTCCTTTGGGCTTTACCAGGCGGGTTGCCACCTTGGCCACCAGTTTGCTGGTGGCCACCGACCAGATGGGATCCAGACCGATATGTTTTTGTATGCGTTTTTTCAACGTGTGTGCCACATCTGCAGGCGGGCCGTACAAGCGCCGGGTACCGGTGATGTCCAGAAAAAAATGGCCGTCCCGAACCCCGGATTCAACTGCCGGGGTCAGGGCCAGAGCCTGGTGCAGAATATGGGTCATCACCCGTTCATACCGGTTGAATCTGGGGGGCAGGATGGTGATATCCCGGCACTGCTGTCTGGCCCGGGACAAAGGCATGCCCTTGCAGATGCCCTGTTTGAATGCCGTGTCGTTCATGTCATAGACCACTGCCCTGGGAGCACCCACAGGTGCAATAACCACAGGAAAATCTTTTATGCCCGGCTGGGCAAGGGTTTCCACCGCAGCAGCAAAATCAGCCACATTGAGATGGATGATGGCCCGGTTCATGAATCAGCAGTGTAATGGTCCATGGCCTGGGGCGGCCGGATAATGCCGATGACCTTGCCCTGAATCAGGATGTCGTCGAATGCATACATCCGGGAAGTGAAATCCGGGTTTTCCGGCCGCAGTTCAATGCCGTCCTGATGAAGAAAAAACCGCTTTACCGTGGCTTCTTCCTGACAGATCAGTGCCACCACGATTTCCCGGTTCCGGGCATATTGCCGGGGCCGGCAGATGGCAATGTCCTGGTCCAGAATCCCTGCATTTTTCATGGAAAATCCGGCAATTTTCAGGGCAAACAGGTCCTGGCCCGGGTACACTGCAGCATCCACCAGGATGGCGCCTTCCCATTCCTGCTGGGCATACAGGGGCAGACCGGCAGTGATACGGCCGATGATGGGAATCTGTTTCTGTTCACGGACCTGTTCACCAGCGGGGTCAAGAATGTGCAGGGTCCGGCTGTACCGTCCCTGTCTGCGGATATAGTTTTTTTCCTCGAGCACCGCAAGGGTCTGGGCCACGGCTGCATGGCTGATGCACAGATCTGCGGCTGCACTGCGCAGACTGGGGGCGATGCCGTTTTTTTGTACGGCTCTTTTTATATATTCGTAGACTTTCTGCTGTTTTTTTGTCAGTACCGGTTTCATGGGGCATACTGTTTCCTGTTTTGGTTTAAACCAAACTGCCAGACTTTGAAAATAATGTCAATACTAATGTAAAGCTTTTGTAAAGAAAAAGTATGAACAAATCAGCAGATAAAGCAGATTACCAAATTACAGGGATGTTTTGCAGGCAAACCTTGCCACCAGGGGATTGTGGTCTGAAAAAAGACGGTTTTCCAGGGCATCCATCTCCAGCAGTGTCAATTGTCTGTAATAAATGCGGTCCAGTTCAAATCCAAAAAACTGTTTGACCAGACGGGATCTTCTGGGCCGTGCCTGCCGCAGGGAAAGAGTCTGGGCCAGGTTGTTGACAATCTTTTGTCTGGCCCGGTTCCAGCAGTTGAAGTCACCAGCCAGAATCAAGGGTCCCTGATGATGCTGCAGGGTTTTGAGCAGACGGGAAAACTCCCAGAGATACCAGGCCCGGGAGGTAAAATTCACGGCATGGATGTTGACCACCAGCAAAAGCTCACCGCTGCTGAGCCAGTACCGGGTCATGAGGGCATTTTTCCGGGTAGCAAGCATGGATTCCCTGGCCAGGGACATGACATCGGTCTTGGTATGCATATCAGCCATGGCAGCGGTCAACACCCCGAAATGAAACCGGCGGATTCTGATGTTGGCCGCTGCTGCATAGGACAAGCCGGCAACGGAAAACAGGTTGTCGGAAAACACCGCTTCCTGGAACAAAAGAATATCCATGTCAAACAGGCGGATCCAGTTTCTGACCATGGTGTCGAATTCCGGTTTCAGGTTCTCCTTGTGCACATTCCAGCAGAGAATACCAAAATCACGGGGAATGATTTTGTTCTCCAGAATTAAAGTGGACCGCAATAATGGAATATCTGGTTTAAACATGCTCTTTTTTCTGGAAATGGTTGGTTACAGCAGCGGGGCAAATACGCTCATGAGATTTTCGCTGAGCCTGCGCCACCTGCTGGCCGGCGGCATACGGCATGTGCAGTTGTCTAAAAGCTGTGCCATCCACTGCTCACACTGGTCAATAATGGCCCTGGAATAGGCAAAGCTCACCACTTCATAATTGAGGAACAGGCTGCGCTGGTCAAAGTTGGCAGAGCCCGTTATCACACCCCTGCGGTCATACAGGATGGCTTTGGCATGTATCATGCCAGGCGCATAAAGACAGACCTTTACCCCTTTGCTGTCAAGATCCCGCATGAACCCGGACCGGCTCAGATCGGCAATAAGATGGTTGGAGGTGGCAGGGGTAATGAGTCTGACATCAACTCCCCTGTGGCAGGCGATGATCAGGGCCTGCATCAGGCCTTTGTCCGGTACAAAATACGGGGTGACGATCCAGATGCGTTCCTGGGCGGAAAACACCGCAGACAGCAGTGCTTCGTACAGGGCATCGCTCTGGATATCCGGGCCTGAGGGTACCACCTGGATATTGGTGTCACCGGCGGCTGGCGGCATAAAATCAGGCAGTGCCAGCTTTTTGGAGGCGGTATGGTTCCAGTCCGCAGTAAAAATTTCCCGGTAATGGAACACCGCGGGTCCCTGAATATAAAACAGCAGATCCTGCCACCGTTTTTCACAGGGAGACGGACCAATGTATTCCCTGGTAATATTCATTCCACCCGAAAGAACTGTCTGGTCATCAAAGATGAAAATTTTGCGGTGGTTTCGCAGATTGATATAATTCTGAAAAGGCCTGGTCAAAAGGGGCATGTAAAACGCCACCTGGCCCCCGGCTTTTTTCAGTTTGCGCAGGGGCAGCTGATACAGATAAAGGGGCAAAGATCCAATGCAGTCGATGAGCAGCTGCACCTGAATTCCGCTTGCAGCTTTTCTGGTCAGTGCAGCCAGGATATTTCTGCCCACATTGTCCGGCCGCAGTACATAGGTGGATATGAGAATGGACTGCCGGGCTGAAGAGATCTGTTCCATAAGTATATTATAGGCTTTGACGCCGTCGGTATAGAAAAAAAAACGGTTGCCCCGGGTGGCACCGGCAATCCCGTTGTTCCGCAGTACCATGTCAATACGGGTGGCTTCCTGGTCTGAAATTTCTCCTTTTTTCGCCAGCTTGAAAATGGTTTTTTCCCGGCGTTTGAGCTTTCTGCTCCTTAAAATAAAATACATGGGTACAGCAACATAAGGCAGCAGAATGATGGCCAGCAGCCAGGCAATCATGCTGGGCGGTTCTCTGCGCTGGTACACCATATGTCCCAGTGCGCCCAGCACCAGGATCCCGGACACAATGGCGGTGCTCTGCACCAGGATAAAATAAAAGACATTCTCACTCATGTCATAATTGAACCATACTCACTGAAAAATAGCAACCAGGTGATGGCCGGCCGGATTTCCTGACAGATTATGGTTTAAAGGGGGGTAAAATCAAATCTCTGCCCGCCGATGACGGCTTCATACATCAGTCCGCCTTTGGCATGGATAAATACGGCCAGGCCTTTGGTGTAACCGATAGGGGCGTGGGTGCTTGCGTCAGGTCCGGCGCTGGCACCGGCAGTACCGCCTTGTGTTCCTGCCGAGGCCTGGGCACCGGCCGTGATGACCACCGCTGACATGGATGCATCAAATTCAAAACTGTCATCGGTAAATTCATCATAGGCCCGTTTGTCCTGGAAAAAAATAATTTCTGAAAATGCCTGCCCCCCCAGCTGAAACCCCACGCTCACTTTTGACAAGGTCACATGGCCGGTAAGTTTTCCCTGGCGGTAAACTTTGCCTTTACCATATGCACCCCCCACAACAATACCGCCCTTTCCCACTGTGGGAAAAACAGCATATCCATAAGCATTCTTAAAAAACGGCTTTACAGCCGGGGATTTCTTGAATACCGATATGGTGTGGCTGTAGTCATCGGCAAAAACTGCAGATCCAGGGGTTGCCATCCAGAAAACACATAATGTCAATAAAAGAATTTTGATGAATTTCATGTGTCTGACTCCTTTCCTTTATACAGGTAATACCAGCAAGGATACGAGTGCGACCAGTAAAATTTCAGGTCGCATGCGTTTTTTCCTTTCCAAATTTTTACCCGGTTAATTTTGTGATCAATGGTGTGTATCATTCAAGGGGGTTATTTTTCAATTTCTTTTTTAAGCCTGTCAAATTCTTCTTTTGAAATTTCCCCTTTTGCATACCGTTTTTTCAAAATTTCAATTGGGTCTTCTTTGGTCGAATCTGGATTTTTTTTGTTTCGGGCAAAACTATAATAAATAAGCGCAACAGCAACAGCCACCAGTAGAATCCACATAAAAATACCGCCATAGATACCGTACCCCATCATAGGTCCCCATCCGTGCCCCCCGTTCATTCGATGGGTACACCCGGAACTGTACAGTATCATCACTGGTAACATCAAGAATGTCAGAACCATGTGTTTCATATTCTCTCCCTGGTAAAATTTTGTTTTGTCTGTACCATCAGCTGCTGGATAATGTCAGCAGCATTGGTTGTCACCCTGTACATAGATTTTAAGCGTAGTCTGTAAATCAGGCAGATGCAATGGGGTAAATCGTGTATTAACTGAAAAAAATCATGTAGATTTTCCTATAGGGATGGAAACCTGGTGGCTGCGGAAAAACGGTCCACAAATCCAGGTTCGGAAGCCAGATCAAGAAAATGCACCTGTCTGGATAATATCTCGACTTCCTCCTGGTGTGTTTTGTTCAGCAATGCCATGACCGCACCGGTGCCGGCAAGGTTTTCTGCTGCAATCATCTTGTTTTTGCAGATGTTGCGGGGCAGCATCCCGATATCCCGGGCATTTTTCCAATCAAATTTGGCGCCAAATGCCCCGGTGAGAATGGTACGCTCCACCTCATGAACCCCGGCCCTTTTCAAAAGAAGTTCAATCCCGACACACAGGGCAGCCTTGGCCAGCTGGACCTGGCGGACATCTTTGAGAAGAAACCGGATGTTTGTGCCCGGCAGGGTGAATGCCCGGCCAAAACCTTTTTCATCACAGGTCACGCCGTCTTTTTTTGGATCAAAGGTGCCATTTTCCCGGATGATACCGGTTTTGCGCATGGCAGCCAGAATATCAATGACCCCGGAGCCGCAGATGCCAACGGCCGGTGCGTTGTTGATGGTTTCATGGACAATGGTGCCCTTGTCCACCCAGACCCGGCTCACCGCGCCGGTGGCAGCCCGCATCCCGCTGGATATCTGGGCCCCTTCCAGGGCCGGGCCGGTGGCACAGCTGGTGGCCCAGATTTTTGTGCCCGTGCTGAGCAAAAGTTCACCATTGGTACCGATATCAATGATAAGGGTTCTTTCATCATGGACATGGGCCTGGTCCCCTAAGCAGCCAGCCAGGATGTCTCCGCCTAAAAATCCGGAAACCACCGGGAATATATATACCGGAACCGCCGGAAAAACATTGAGTCCCAGATCAGCCGCAGTGGTGGTCAGGCCTTTCTGGAGAACCGGCAGGTAGGGGGCCATACCCAGGGTGTGGGGATTAAACCCGGCAATGAGGTGCTGCATGGTGGTGTTGCCTACCATGGTAATTCTGTCAATGACAGCCGTATCTTTTCCAACTGTTTCCAGGCACTTGTCAATGAGATGATTCATGGCCCCGGCAGCCAGATGCTGCTGGGCTGCCAGATGGTCTGCATCTGCGCTGGCGGCTGCAATCCTGGAGATCACGTCTTCTCCATACCGCCGCTGGGGGTTGACCATGGCTTTGGCTGTCAGAATTTTACCTTCTGCCATATCACACAGATAAGCGGCAATGGTGGTGGTGCCGATATCAAAGGCCAGCCCCAGGCCGTTTGGATGCAGACCTTTATAGACTGTTGTTACAGCGCCATCCTCCTGAAAAACCACGGTAAGATCTTTGTCATACGTATGAGGATCAGAAAGTTGTGCCAGAGGAAACCGGGCACTGAACCGAATTTTGTGTGAAAATTTTGCTGTCACCGCCCGGCAGATTTTTTCTGCATGGCTCAATATGTCTTTGCCGGCAGCCGCCTTGATATCGGCTGCTGCAAGGGGAAAGCGGCGCACTGCCGGATTAACGGAAAATGGCCCTTTAACCCCGGTTTTGCCGAATACCTCATTTCCCAGGACCAGGGTTTCGGGTACAGTAACCTGCAGCGGCCCTTCCAATACACGGGCCTGGCAGGACAGCCGGTAATCCGGCGTTTTTTTCTTCAGCAGTTTTTGTTCCTGCCGGGTTCGCGGAGACAGCCGTTCCGGATGGCTCACAACCACCCGGCATTTGCCGCAGGTGCCTTTTTCTCCGCAGTCGGATCGCAGCAGTATCCCTTTGGAAAGGGCGGCTTGAAACAGGGTGGTCCCGGCCGGCACCGTTACCCGCCGGCCAAAAGGCTCGAAAATGATGGTACACGATGGTTTCATATGCAATACAATCCTTTCAGTTAAACCAGATGTCATTTTCCAGATAGGCCTGGTCCAGTTTTGCCTGGTGATGTTTCAGCCGGTCCCCCATATCCGAGGCCAGGGTATGGAGCAGATAATGGATCAGGCTGATCATGGACACGGGTGTTCCCAGAAACGGGATACTTTTCTGGGGGATGATCAGGACATGGTCACTGAACTGGACCAGGGGGCAGGCAGCACTGTCCGTGATCAGGATCTGGCACAGACCCTGGCGCCGGGGAATTTTACCCAGCCGGATAAGTTCATTGGGATAGCGGGAGGTGGCAATGACCACCACCACAGCACCCGGCGGGGCAAAAATCATCTGATCCATGCTGGTTCTGTCACTGCCGTTGAGGATACACACGTTGGACCTGATCTTTGCCATGGTCCAGCCCATGTAGTGGGCTGATGAATAAGACAGCCTGGAACCTATGACATACACGGCCGGTGCGGATTTCAATGCACTGCGTACGGCCTGCACCACTGCAGGGTCAATATTTTTGTGCATGGCCCTGATGTTTCGGATATCCTGGTTGATAAGGCGGTCCAGTTCCGCATCTTCACTGCCGGCCACCAGATGCCGCATTCTTCCGCGCTCCACAAGAGTGAGGTCCCGGTCAATGAAATCCCGCAGGGTGTTGATGAAAACAGCATAGTTCTCAAACCCCAGCTGCCGCACAAACCGGACCACGGTTGCCTCACTGGTGCCTGCTGCTGCTGCCAGCTGCCTGGTGGTCATGAAGACCGCCTTGTCCGGACTGGACAAAACAAAGTCTGCCAGGCGCCTGCCTTTGGCAGTCAGGGCACCGTATTTTTCATGGATGGTGGTTTGCAGAAAGCCGGGCTTTTTTGTCATTTTGTGTCCATTTCAAAAATTTTCCAGGTTTTTTTACATGTCTGTGGATTGGTGTCAACCATTGTCTGGTTTGCGGCCTTGTTTTTGTAACAAAAAGTATCAAAATGCACAATATATTAAAACAAGACAGCTTTTGTTACGCTATGCTTGACACCCGGTCCGGTCCATGCCATAAAATAAACCAAATTGTCCATAACCTGTCGGACAGGAAAACAAAAATCACACAAAAAAACATCCCAAGGAGAAAGATATGAATTTAATGGGAACGCAGGGCGGCCAGTACCAGCCGCTTTCTGCACAGCAGATTGACACCGTGCACAACGCTGCATTGACCATTCTGGAAAAGACCGGGGTCACCTATGAATCCGGGCTGGAAAAAACAGTGGATATGCTGGAAAAAAACGGGGCCGCAGTGAATCGGGAAAAAAAACGGATCATGCTTCCCCGGGACCTGGTTGCCGCATCCGTGGAAAAAGCCCCCGAAAAAGTGATCCTCTGCGGGCAGAACCCTGAAAATGATCTTCACTTGACCGAAGACCGGGTCCACCTGGGAACCGGGGGGGCTGCCATCAAAATTCTGGATCCGGACACCGGTGAGGTCCGGGCCACCACCCTGGATGACCTGCACAAAGTATCCTGCCTGGTGGACCAGCTCAAAAACATCCACTTTCTGGTGCGGCCGTGCATCCCCACGGATATCGATGAAAAAGACTATGACATCAACATGTTCTATGCCTGTCTGTCCGCGTCCGGCAAGCATGTCATGTCCGGGGTAAACAACGAGGAGGGGCTTCACCAGGTCATGGAGCTGGCCGCCATGATCGCCGGCGGAAAGGAAAAACTGGCAGAACGTCCCATCATTTCCGTGATCACCTCCTTTGCCATCAGCCCGCTGAAGCTGTGCACCCAGTCCACAAAGATCATGCAGGAAGCTGTCAGAAACAGCATCCCGGTGGCCCTGTCTTCGGCCCCCATGGCCGGCTCCACCTCACCCCTCACCATGGCCGGAACCCTGGCCCAGCTCCATGCCGAGGTACTGGCCGGCATCACCATCTGCATGCTGACCAACCCGGGTGCGCCGCTGCTTTACGGCGGTATTCCGGGCATGGCCAACCTGGCCACCATGGGATACTGTGGCGGGGCTGTGGAGTGCGGCATGATGAATGCGGCCATCCACCAGATGTCCCGGCATATCAAGGTGCCCAACTACAACTCATCCGGACTGTCCGATGCCAAGGTGCCCGATGCCCAGGCCGGGTATGAAAAAGCCTTTACATCGGTGCTGGCTGCCATGGGAGGTTCCAATTATATTCACCACAGTGCCGGCATGCTGGAATCCATGCTCACCATTGCCCATGAGCAGTTTGTGATTGATGATGAAATCAACGGCAGCTGCTGCAAAGTATTGAAAGGCATCGAGGTGGACGACGAACACCTGGCACTGGAAGTTATCCACAGCGTGGGCCCTGGCGGCAATTTCATGACCGCCCCCCACACCATGACCCACATCCGCAAAGAATATTACAACAGCAACGGGGTGACGGACCGCAGAATCCGGGACCGCTGGGCCGCTGACGGTTCCCTGGATGCCAGACAGCGGGCCCTTGTCATTGCAAAAAAACTGCTGGCCAACAAAACCGCATATATTCCGGATGCTGTGGATGCCGCCATCCGGGAAAAATTCAATATTCTGGTGCCAAGATAGCCGCTTTCCTGCCGGGTAAAAAAACCCGGCAGGCCGGCAGATGGTATCCTTTTCATTGTGTGCTACATAAACGGCAGTATCAGCGCGATCAGGGATAAATGTTAGAGGAGAAAACCACATGTGCGGTATTGTCGTTTATTATGGGGATGCGGAAAACCGGCTGACACGGATTCTGACAGGTATGTGGGCCATTATTTACCGGGCCCCGGACAGTACCGGCATAGGATTGCAGGGCAGTGATCTGGAACCCCTTAAGATCCGTCGGGAAGTGGGATCGGTGGAAAATCTCATCGATCATCTTATGACACATCCCGTGTTTGAAGAAGGGGATCTGCAGGCAGCCGCCTTCATGGATGATGACAAAGAAAACCATGTCAATCTCATCACCAGAGTTCAGAAAAAACTGCTGGCCTACGAAGGGTTTTCTTTGCAAAAACCCGCATCTTTTCCCACCTGGTCCCAGTTGACGGACACACAAAATCTCTGTCTGGTTGCACCGGGAACCTCTGGAAACCCGGAGATGCAAAAAATTTTCACCATTGATTCCCCCAAGGCATTGAAGGGTGCCATGGCTTGTATGATAATGGATTACGACCTGCCGGTGGCCGTGGTGGAAAAACTGATTAAAAAAGGATTTCAGGACCAGGTGGACCAGGCCCGGAAATCTGCACCATTGCCTGTGGAATCGCCTGATCTGTTCCATGAATTTGATCAGATATTCAACCGGTTTGCCTATGATGAAACACCGGTTCCCCCCCAACGTGTGGAAACCAAACAGGGCCAGAAAAACCCTTTTGCCAGAAAATATGCCTGGCATTATCTGCGGCAGGTGAGCGTCACATTGCCTGCAGACTATAGTACGGACGGTATTGCACATCTTTTCAGATATCTGGATGCCTGGGTACTGGCCGGTCTGACCCAGGAGACCACCGACCGGATCCAGATGATTTTTGAAAATTTCTGGACCGCTTATACAGACAGCCCTGCCCGCCACTGGCAGATCCTTTACCGAATTGAAAGAACCTGTAACTTTTACGGGCTTGCTGCCACCGCTGTACTGGTTTATTATCAGACCCGGATATATATGAACCAAAAAACACAAACCGGCTGTTATCTGCCCCAGGGCCATGTGCCGGGCCCCACCCATCCGCTGCTGCTCAAATCCATGGTGCAGCCGGTACTCGGTCAGGGCCGCTGGGCTATTCAGTCTGCCATCTCTGTACGCAACTCCCACCCTTTCATGGACCAGAATAAGGTCCGGGCGGTGGTATTGAACGGCCAGTTTGATTCAGATGTGGAATCACGGATAAAACAATACATTACCCAGGTGGCCGGCATTGCTCTGCGCACTGACAATTCCACGGAATTGTTTGCCATGCTCTGGGGCCATTATTTTGATACCGCGTACAAAGAAAACCAGCGGTACAAAACCATTGAAGACCAGCACCGTCTTGAACTTGAAAACATGTCCATCTGCAGCCAGTCCATAGACTATACAATTTTCAAAATCCTGAGCAAAAAAAATATCCATGAAATCGATGAAATGGCTTTTATCCGGGCGATACAGGCCATGATCCCCTCAGGGGGCCAGTTTGCCGTATCAGGCATCAGCCGGGTGTCCCCGGACCGGCTTTTTGTGGCAGCCCACAACCGGCCGGTGTATATTGTCAAACGCCGGGAAACACAAGATTTTATGGTGGTGTCGGATATCAATGCGGCCCTGGGACTGTTTCCCCAGACATTGATCCAGGCCACCGGGGTCAAGCTGATGAAACTGATGAAAAGCTATTCAAAAAAATCCATGATTGTGGAGCCGGATTTTTTTGATACAGATACCGGTGTCCAGGATGACTGGTTCAGGCAGGAAAAAAAGGCCCTTCTCAAACCATTTCTGGTGGATATTTATTCGCTGGACCAACCGGAGATCTTTGCACGGATTCAGACCAAAGCCGGCAACAATGCGGTGATGCGCCACCTGCATTTCCAGGATTTTTCCGGCAAGATCAGAACCGACATCCAGCCTGAACAGACGTACCTCACCCCTGTATCATATCAAAAGGAATACGGTAAAACCTTTTACGAAGAGCATCTGCTGGAAATTCCCGGTCTGATGGAAGATATTTTACACCGGTATACAGATGCGGCCATGTCCCTGCCCCGGTTTGATATCCGTATCCGCCTCCTGGAAAGGCGTTTCGGCAGCAATATGGCCAACCTCAACCGAATCATTCTGGTGAGCACCGGATTCAGCTACCTGCTGTCGGAAATTGTGGAAAAAACCATGGAGTCCTTTTTTTCCGGCATCAATCTCGTTGTTACCACCCCCCAGGATATCAGCTATGTAAAAACCGCCATCAACCCGGACCATGACCTGGTGATCATGGTTTCCTGGTCCGGTACCACCTCGGATATGATTGATTTTGCCGCGGTACTGCTCCAGCAGAATATTCTCATGGTGGGCATTACGGAAAAACCGTTTTCCGACATGGCCCTGGTGGTACGCAAAAGTGCCGGGGTCATCCCGGTCCTCAGCGGGGAAGAGGTCACGGTGGCACCGTTGAAGAGCGCCTTGTGCATGCTTTTGATATTGGATCTTTTTTGTCTGTATGTATGCGAAGCTGTATCCGGTGCAAAAAACATTATTGCAGACCTGGTCAAAGAACTGCACAAACTGCCCCACCATCTGGAGGCCCTGCTCGCCGATGAATCAGTAACAGCCTTTTGCCAGGAATCCACCAGATGCAGTTCAAAAACCGTTCTTCATTATATCGTTGACGGATTTCACGATGTGGGCGCCGCCAAAATAGGGGCTATGAACCTGGAGCTCAATGCATGGACCTCCATGGGTACGGCGGTTGACTATTCCGAGCTGAACCGGTTTCTGGACATTCCCATGGCTGAGGATGATTTTATACTGGTTCTTGCCACCAACCGGCAGCGTCTGGATGAGGCAGTCCAGTTCATGGCAGCCCTGCACAGACAGAATACACGCTTTATAGCCGTCACTTACCCGAACAGGGAACAAGATGAAATCAAAAATCTGGCAGACCAGGTCATTTTGCTTCCCAAGGTGCCGGATCATTTTCAGCCGTTCCTGGATTTACCGTTTTTGTTTTTACTGGGATTTTACTTTGGCCTTGCCCAGGGCAGACTGGCCGGTGAAATGCCCAGAAACATGGCCAAGTCCGTAACTGCGGGCAGGACAAAAAGCGGCCAGGACTGGTCCTTATTCGATATCCTGGATGATATGGACCAAAAACACCAGGCCCTGGGACTGGGCATCTACCCCAGGGTGCAGCGGTCCGAGCCCCTTTGCTGGATCAATCTGGCCAAAACCACAATTGAAAAGCGGTATTACCAGGATCTTGTTCTGCTGGGAGCTGCCCTGCACGAAAAAGATGCGTTTTCAGCTGTTTTCACCGCTTCCAGTGATACCGGGCTTGAGAATTTGTCCCGGATTATTTTTACCCACCTGGCAGAGGACGGCATACTGATTTTTGTTCCCATGGACAAACAGGCCGAAGCCGGGTGCAGGAATTTTGCCCGGTTGTGGGAACCTTTCTTAGGAATACCCATGCAGGTGGAATTTGCTGAAAAACTCAAGGGGATAAGCCCGGAAGACAGTCTGGTGGTCATCGTTGCTTCACAAACACCGGATGAAGACAAGTTATCCGAGGTGTTCCATTACCCCCATGAAAATCTGCTCTGGATTGGACCGGTAAATGAGGTGGTATCAAATAAATTATCCGCTGG